>NZ_JBFAJA010000078.1:0-65771 GCF_040654975.1 Dactylosporangium sp. NPDC050588
GGCGGGAGGCCCCCCCGCGTCGGTCGGCGCGCCGATCTTCGTCGCGGGGGGGGTCTGGGGCGTCGTCGTCGCCCTTGGGCGGGGGGCCCCCCCCCCGCCGCTCGGCATCGAGCATGAGCTCGCGAAGTTCACCGAGCTCGTCGCGACCGCGATCGCCAACACCGAGAGCCGGGCGGAGCTCACCGCGTCGCGGGCCCGGCTCGTCTTCGCCGCGGACGAGGCCCGCCGCGGCATCGAACGCGAGCTGCACGACAGCGTCCAGCAGCGGCTCATCTCACTCGGGCTGGAGCTGCGCTTCGCCGAGGCGATGATCCCCAAGGAGTTCGGCGAGGTACGGTCCAAATTGGCGGACACCGCCGCAGGGCTATCCGCCGCCTTCGAGAACCTTCAGCGGATCGTCCGCGGCATCCACCCGGCACTCCTCTCCCAGGGCGGACTGGTCCCCGCGGTCAAGGCGCTCGCCCGCCGCAGCGCGGTCCCGGTGGCGGTGCACGGCGGGCTGAACCATCGCCTGCCCGGCTACGTCGAGGTCGCCGCCTACCACGCGATTTCGGAGGCGCTCGCCAACTCGGCCAAGCGCGCCGACGTCTCGGAGGTCTCCGTGGAGATCGACGTCATCGCCGACGACTCGGCGATGGACGAGTCGGCGCCCGGCGCGATCCTCGCCGTGACCGTCCACGACGACGGCGCCGGCGGCGCGGACCCGGACCAGGGCTCCGGCCTGGCTGGCCTGCGCGACCGCGTCGAGGCGCTCGGCGGCACATTGACACTGACCAGCCCGGCCGGCTCCGGCACGTCCGTCAACGTGAAGCTGCCCATGGGCGGCCAAGGCCGGCAGGGTCCGGAGTCCGACCAGTCAAGTGGCGGAACGTGACGGAGCACGGCGCAGCGACATGGTTTGGCCGCCTCACCGGTCTGCCCGGGCAGCAGCCACTTGACGTGCAGAAAGGTCACGTCCTGCCACCCGCAGTGCGCCGAACCCGCGTAGGACTCGACGGCCTTGTCCTGGTCGGCGCCGCTGCTCCAGTAAACGACGTCAGCGGCGCCCGAACCGCAGGCCGCGGCGACGAGGACGCCGCCGATCCAGTGCACAGAGCACGGCCCACCTGGATCTGGAGCCGACCATTTCTTGCGCCCCCTTCACCGGTGAGCCGCCCGTCCGTCGTCAGATGCCGGCGCCGAGCTCCTCGACCAGACCGTAGCTGGCATACTCGCGCACGTCCTCGTCGTCGTCCTCGGTGAGTACTCGCAGCGCCGCGAGTGCCGCCTCCTCCGGCGCCGCCGGATCCACGAGGCTCGGAATGCTCGCCGCCACTCGGAACCGGACCTCCGCGTCGGGATGGCCGGCCAGCCGCAGCACCGCCGGCAACGCGCCGGGCACCTCGTTGTAGCCGGTCGCCGACACCACCCACGGCAGCACGTCCGGATGCGTCTCGCGGTCGAGGAGGTCGAGCAGCACCGGCCAGTTCCCGCGGCGCAGATCAGCGGCGGCCGGGTCGTCACGGCCGACCTCCCGCATGACGCGCACACCAAGCTCCCGACGGCGTGGGTCCGCATCGCCTGCGAGCGCCCAGGCGGTCCGGAACACCTCGGGCGTGGCACGTTCGTGCAGCGCCACCAGGTGCTCCCAGTGCCACTCCGAATCGTCGTCGCGGACCTCGGCCTCCGCCGCGGCGAACAGCTCCGCCGTCGACAGGTGCAGCGGCGAACCAGGTGCCTGAGACCCGGTCACGACATCGCCTCCCCCATCGTCAGAAACCCTTACCATGTGGATGGTACGAACTCTTGAAGAGGTCGGTGGAGACCCACCTGCGAAAACCTGACAGTCCCCACCCTCCGGGGGTGCTTGCAGGCGAACGCGGCTCTGGAGCTGCCACGAGAGCAGTGGCATGTTGAGAATCTTCGGGCTGCCTACGGTGTCCTGCTCGCGTCGTTCCGGTGCAGCCGCAAGTCAGGCGTTGCGGGCGATTGTGCCCGGCGCTCGACGGGTACGGGCAACCTATGTGTGGAATTGTCGGATGGGTCGCGTATGACCGGAATCTCGTCCATGAGCAGTCGGCGCTCCGGGCCATGACGGCCACCGCCGCGCTCCGCGGACCCGATGCCGAAGGGCTTTGGCTCGATCAGCACTGCGGCTTCGGCCATCGCCGGCTGGCCGTGATCGACCTGGCGGGCGGCGTTCAGCCCATGCTCGCCGAAGAGGAGCGGCAGCCGACCGTCGCCCTCACCTACAGCGGGGAGGTCTACAACTACCGGGAGCTGCGCGCGGAGCTGCGCGCGCTCGGACACGACTTCCGGACCGACTCCGACACAGAGGTCGTGCTCCACGCGTACCTCGAGTGGGGCGAGGATTTCGCCGAACGGCTCAACGGCATGTACGCCTTCGGGGTGTGGGACGGCCGCCAGCAGCGCCTGCTGCTGGTCCGGGATCGAATGGGGGTGAAGCCGCTGTGCTTCCATCCGACGCCGGACGGGGTGCTCTTCGCCTCGGAGCCGAAGAGCATTCTGGCCCATCCGGACGTGTCGGCCGAGGTGGACCTTGACGGGCTGCGGGAGCTGCTGGCGCTGGTGAAAACGCCGGGGCACGGCGTTTATCGCGGGGTGCGCGAGGTCCGGCCGGGCCACGTTGTCGTCGTTGACCGGGATGGAACTCGGACGCGCCGCTACTGGGGGCTGTCGGCGCGGCCGCATACGGACGACCTCGACACGACCGTACACACCGTGCGAGACCTGCTGGAAGACATCATCCGTCGGCAGTTGATAGCGGATGTACCGCTGTGCACCCTGCTGTCCGGTGGGCTCGACTCGTCGGCGGTCACCGCGCTCGCCGCTCTCGGGTTGCGGGAACAGGGGCTCGGGTCGGTGCGCTCGTTCGCGGTCGACTTCGTCGGGCAGACTGAGCACTTCCACCCGGACGCGATGCGGCCGGAGCCGGACACGCCCTACGCCCACGAGGTCGCCGAGCACGTCGGCTCCCAGCACGCCGACATCATGCTGAACAGCGGCGATCTGACGGATTCGTTGTACCGCACGGAGGTCATGGTCGCCAACGACATCCCGACCAGCCTCGGCGACCTGTACACCTCCTTGTTCTTGCTCTTCCGCGCGGTGCGGGAGCACTCGACCGTCGCGTTGTCCGGCGAGTCGGCGGACGAGGTGTTCGGCGGGTATCGCTGGTTCCACGACCCCACCGCGGTCAACGCCGACGGGTTCCCCTGGCTGACCGCGCTGCCGGATCGACCGGGCGGCACACAGGGGCTGTTCGCCCCGGAGTTGGAGCGCGCGCTGGATCTGCACGGGTACCGGGACGCCGCCTACCGGCAGGCACTGACCGAGGTCGATCACCTGCCCGACGAGTCGCCGGCCGAGCACCGGATGCGCGAGATCTCCTACCTGCACCTGACCCGATTCCTGCAGATCCTGCTGGACCGCAAGGACCGGATGAGCATGGCGCACGGGCTGGAGGTCCGCGTGCCGTACTGCGACCACCGGCTGGTGGAGTACGTCTACAACACGCCGTGGTCGATGAAGGCATTCGACGGCCGGGAGAAGAGCGTGCTGCGCGCCGCCGTCGCCGACCTGCTGCCCGAGTCGGTCCTGCGCCGGCAGAAGAGCCCGTACCCGTCGACGCAGGATCCGGTGTACGAACGGACGTTGCGCCAGTCGTTGATCGAGGTCGTCGACGACCCGCAGGCACCGATCGCGGAGCTGATCAACCCGCCGCGGATCCGGGAGACGCTGGCCGCCCCGCTGGAGGAGAGCGGGTTCGGGATGAGCCGGCGCTCGGTCGAACTGCTGCTCGGCCTCAACCTGTGGCTGCGCCGCTACCCGGTCCGGCTGACGCTCACCTGATCGAGGCCGGCGAAAAACGGGAGGACCGGGAGAGCACCGGGCTTGTATGGTCGGGATCGCGACGACGTGGAGCTCGGCAGCAGAGCACCGGGCTCTCAACCCGGAGGGCGCGGGTGCGACTCCCGCCGCGTCGGCCTCGACATGAAGCTCAGTCAGCAGAGCACCGGGCTTGTTACCCGGAGGGTGCGGGTGCGACTCCCGCCATGTCGGCAGCGACGTGTAGCTCAGTCAGGAGAGCGCCGGCTCGTAACCCGGTGGGCGCGGGTGCGACTCCCGCCACGTCGGCGACGCACGACGACAGCGTGTAGCTCAACGAGACAGAGCGCCGGGCTTGGCCCCGGTGGGTGCGGGTGCGAGGCCCGCCACGCTGGCATGGCCGCGAACACCGACCCCACCCCGGACCCGACCACTTCCCCGACGGGGGCACCGACCGGCGTCAACCTCGGCTACGCCGTGGACCAGTTGACGCGGGCGCTCGTCACCGCGACGACGCACGAGGACGCCGACACGCGCCGCCGCGCCGACCGCCGCATGGAGCGGTGGGGCGCCGTGCTGCGCGGCGTCCTGGACGGGAAGCTGACGATCGGGTCTCGCACACCGGTCAAGGACCTGCCCGCGTGGGTCACGCCGGGTGTCGTCCGGGGTGGCTTCGCGACCGGGTCGGCGGCCGCCGAGGGCCCGTTGCTGCCGCACGAGCAGGCGCTCGCCACGAGGATGCGTGTTGCCGCCGACCGAGCGGAGTTGTTCCGCCACCACCTGAGCAAGCACGGCCTGACCGAGCTGTGGACGCTGCTGGACAGCGGCGCGTTCCGGGTGGACCTGCCGGAGGAGGCGGCCCTGCTCACCGTCGCGTGGCTGGTCCGGGCCGGTGACGACGAGGCCGCGTCGGCGGTCGTGGAGGAGATCGCGCCGTTCGCCGGGCGGCTGCGGTTCGCGCCACAGCCGACGGACTCCGCGGCGGCCGACCCGTCGATCGTGTGGCGGCACAGCGCGGGCGAGGTCCGGGAGGAGCTTGCCGCCCGCCGCCCCAACCCGCGGATCGAAGCGATGCGCGAGGCGCTCACGGTCTGGAACCCGTTCGCCGACGAACTGCTCACCCACTGGCTCGCCACCGTCGTCGACGGCCGGGTCGCCGAGCGGGCCGACGAGGCCTGGACGGCCCGTTCCCGGACGCTGCTGGCACGGTACACCGCGCTCGCCGACCGGCACCGGCACTGCACGAAGCACCGCAACCGCAAGCAGAACCTCGCCATTCTGCGCAACGCCCTCGCCGAGCACCTCACCGGGCACGGTCTCACCCCGCGCACCCGGGGACTGTTGCAGCACGCGGTCGACAGCATGGTGCGCCGTCGAGGTGCGCCCGGCTCACCTGCGCACACCGCGCTGCGCGCCGAGCAGGCTGCCATCGGCGCCGTGCCGACCCACCACGGGATCGCCCGGGTCGTCGTCGCGCGCCTGGCCGCCCTGCCGCAGCACGTCGGGGTCCGCGACGTCGACGCCGTCCTGCGGCCGGTCGAGGCCGGCGAGGCACCCGAGGCGGCGATCCCGGTCGGGACAGCCGTCCCCGACGCGTTCGGCACCGCCGTGCGTCGCGCCGCCGCCGGCACCGTCGAGGAGCTCCTCGACGCCGGTGTCGTCCCGTCGGCCGAGGTCCTGGCCATGCTCGTGCCGCAGCTGGCGGCGGCGAGCACCGCCGCCGCATACCGTGACCCGGCGCTGCGGCAGTTGATGACGGCGACCTACCGCGCCTTCCGCAACCGCCGGTCGCTGCTGCTGCTCAACCTCGAACACCAGGTGCGCCTGGAGGAACTGCCGTGGGTGCGGGCGGTGCAGGCCCACCGGCACGCCGACGCCGACACGCGCGGCGCCGCAGCCGGGGCCCTGCGCCGGCTCGGCGAGCTCACTCTGGATGCGTTTCCGGCGACTGTACTGCCGAACCCGCTGGTCCGTGAGCTCAGCGCGCTCGGGGCCGAGTCCGGTCTGCGGCTGCCCTGGGTCGAGGAGCTGGCAGCCGACATCTTCATGGGGACGTTCTCCGGCAAGTACCTCGCCGCCGCGCAGATCGCCGGCGGTCTGCTCACCGGCAGCCTGTACGAGCGCTACTACGGCATCGACTACGCCGCCCTCACGGCTGTCGACGACGTCCACAGTGGACGGTACGGCGCCCGGACGTCGCCGACGTTCGACGCGCTGTGCGGCGAGCGGGCACGGGCGAGCGGATCGACCCGTTCGGGCTCGGTCGCCGCCAACGGCACGGTGATCGAGCAGGCGCAGATCCTCACCACCCACAACCTCGCCACCCTCGTCGGGCCGGCCGGCGTCCGCCCGGCCGGCGACTGGGCGACGCTGGCGTGGCGGGCGTTCGTGAAGGCGAAGACCCTCGCCGCGCAGGTGCCGGCCAGCCCGCATCCGCTGCCGGTCGTCAAGGACATCGCGTACGCCTGGCGCCACCTCGTGTTCTTCCTGTCGATGCCCGGCGCCGATCCCGCCGGGTTCGTCCGGACGGCACGCAACGACGCCGACGGTCTGCCGTTCCACGTCCAGATCCGGCTCCAGCCCGCGATCGGCGGCCTCGAGCACGTCGTCACCGGCGGGACGTTCCCCCCTGACGGTACGGCGGCTCCGGACCGCCGGCGGCTGCTCGGCTGGTCGACCGGCGGCCACTGGATGCTGCCTTCACGGTCCGCCTGACCACGGGCACAGCGGGGCGGTGTCGGGGCGGTCGGGTCCGAGGACCCGCAGCCGTCGGTGAGCACCTGTTTGCAGGCGGCTGGCGGCGCCGGCCGGGTCCGCGGCCCAAGTGGGCCGGCCGCGCCGCGGAGCGACAGCGGCCGGCCCTGAGGCCATCAGCAGCTGATGGTGAGGGTTGACGACCACCTGTAGTTGACGCCGTTCTTCTGGAGCAGCGCCCGGTAGTCATGCGTGCCGTCGCAGTCCCACCACGCGGTATTCGAACCGTCGTTGCTCCAACGCGAGGTCCTGTCGAGCTCCTCCCAGCCATACCAGCGGGACCGGAAGAGCACGACCTCCCATGGTCCGGTGCCGCAACCCTGGGTCGCACCCGTGGAGTACACCCAGTAGTTGCCGGAGATCGTGCCACGGGCAGGGTTTGCGATGGTGGCACTGCAGGCAGCGCTGGCCGGAGTTGCGGTGGCGACGGTGAGGCCCGCTGCGGCAAGCGCGCAGGTGATGAACGACATGACGATTCTTCGGCTGACTCTTCCCACCGGGGAATCCCCTTTCATCGGGGCGACCGGCATCGGCCGGTTCGCCTTGTTGTCCTTGATTCGCATGGCCCCTGGTCGGTGCCGCTGGGGTTGCCCGCTCAGCATGTGGACGGCCTGGGTTGTCCGACACTGCTCGCTGCGCCAGACAAACAAGGTCGGACAATCCCGTCGCAGCAGCTGACGCCCGCCGACCTCGAGCCAGTACCAGCCCTCGAAGAACCCGGACCAGCACTTTGTTCACAGTCCTACTGGTGGTGGTATCCGCCATGCCGAACCCCAAGGGATGTCTCATGAAAGTGCGCCGCTGGTCCGCCCCGTTCCCCTCTTCGCGCATGCCGATCGATGGCGGGGGCGGGCGTTCGCCCCGCTCGCTGCGGCGTTCGTCGCGTCGGTCATGCTTGCCGGATCGGCGGCGTGCTGTTCGACGCGTCCCAGCGCAGCGCGCTGGAGGCCTACATCCGCGGTGGCGGCGGCTACATGGGCATGCACTACGCCGGATGGTCGGTCGGTCAGAGCGAGCACGACGTCAACCCGTTCTACTACCGCCTCGTCGGCGCCGTCTCCGAGGGGCACCCGGAGAACCCCGGCGTCCGCCCCGGTCGCGTGTTCGTCTCGGACGCCAACCACCCGCTGGTCCAGGGCGTCACCGCCTCGATCACCCGCAGCGACGAGTGGTACGACTGGGTCGTCAACCCCGCACCCAACGTCCGCACCCTGATCGAGGCCGACGAGTCGTCCTACGGCGGCGGCGCCAACGGCTCCCCGCACCCGCTCACCTGGTGCCAGAAGATCGACTCCGGCCGCTCCTGGTACACCTCCATGGGCCACGAGGGCACCGCCTACAGCGAGCCCTACATGCGCGCCCAGATGAAGAACGGCCTCGCCTACGCCGCCGGGCTGCTGAGCGCCGACTGCTCCCCGCCGCCGCCGGCCGCCGGCCGCCGGTGTCCCGATCCGCTACGAGTTCGAGGAAGGCACGGGCACCACGGGCGCCAACACCGGCACCGTCAGCTCGGTCGGCGCGGCCGTCCTGACCGGCACCACCGGCTGGTCGACCAACGGCGTCCTCGGCAAGGCGATCAACCTGCCCGGCGGTAGCACCGCCAACGCGGTCGACCTGCCGGACAACCTGTTGCAGAACGCGACGAACTTCACCACCGGGTTCTGGGTGCGCCCCGACACCAAGAGCAACTGGACCAGCATGTTCCACATCGGCGACGGGCTGGGCTCCGCCGGGAGCTACTTCCACATCCAGATGCAGACCCAGGCGAACGGCAACACCGGGCTCGCCGCCACCTTCAAGGCGAAGACCGGTCCCGAGGAGCGGGTCCATGCCACTCCCGTCCGGGACGTGGTCGCCGGCCAGTGGAACCACGTGGCCTTCACCCGTCAGGGCTCGACCGCCACGCTGTACCTCAACGGCGTGGCGATCGCGACCCGCACGGACCTGACGGTCACCATGGCCGGCATCGGCCCGACAGCCAACAACTGGCTGGGCCGCAACGGGTACGGCGACGCCGCGTTCGACGGTCTGATCGACGACTTCCGCCTGTACGGCTACGAGCTCAGCGCCGACCACGTGACGCAGCTGTACTCGGGTCGCCGGTGAGCGCGCTCTTCTAACGGGAGCGCCCACGCCCGCGCCCGGTCGGACTGACGGTCACGATCCGAGTGAGCGTGGAATACATGGCAACGTGGGCCCCTGAATCTCTCCCGGGGCCCACGTTCGTACTGATCGGGTATTGCCTGTGGGGCTCTGTTGCGTTGCCGGGCTGCATGATCAGGCAGACACCGCCCCGCCAGTCCCGTCCGATGCGCGGATGGAAGAGCCGGCCGCGAACACCGCGGTGTTGAGGATGACCAGTGGCCACAGCCCGTAGGCGGCGCCGGTGTCCGCGTCAACCTCCGGGTCCATGGGTGTGAGCGGCGCCGCTCAGGACCTGCAGCCGGCGCGTGTACTCGTCCTCATCGATCTCGCCACGGGCGAACCGGTCGGCCAGCACCTGCTGCGGTGTGGATCGTTGGCCGCTCGACGCATCGACCTGGCTGCCGCGACCCACGCCGCGAACGAGCAGTACGATGCCGGCGATCACCAGGCCCCAGAACAGCAGGTTGCTCACGGTCATGAGGACGATGCCCCAACCGCCCATGCCGTTGCCCCAGTACATCATCGTGATCTCCTCCGTCCAGCGGCCGGACTGCTGCCGGCTGGCCGTGGGTTTGGTCGTGGTCCTCGGCGGCCGGGCCGCCGCGTTCACCGGCTTGGCCCTGCCCGCCGCGGCCATCGTGCATGCCGCCCAACATCAACAGCATCATCGGACAGGCCAGCGCGAGCACCGCGAACAACAGGACGTACGCCGGCACCCCGAATGCGACGGCCCCGACGATTCCGATCGCCGCCGCGATTACGTACAGACCCGAGGGTTGGCGTTTCATGACGCCCCCTTCATGCCGCTCTACCTCTATCGTGCCGCGGTGCGCGGCCGCCTCCACCTTGTACGCGCAGCGTGCTCATGAATGCGACTGGCCGGCCATCTGCTGCATCGCAGCGATCTCGGCCTGCTGTGTCTTCACGATACGGCCGGCGAGAGCCTTGGCGTCCGGGTTGGTTCCATGGGCCAGCTCCGCCTGGGCCATCATGACCGCTCCCTGGTGGTGAACGATCATCATCTGGAGAAACAGCTTGTCGAAGTCGGTGCCGGTCGCCGCCTGGAGCTTTGCCATGTCTGCGCTCGACATCATGCCCGACATCGTCGGCATCCCGCTCGGCATCATCCCGCTCGGCATCATGCCGTTCGGCGATGCTCCGTTCGGCATCATGTTGCTCGGCATGCAATGCATCTCGGGACAGCTCGGCATCATGGTCGGCCGGCCCCAGGCGACCAGCCAGCCCTTCATCGTTGCGATCTCCGCCTTCTGCCCGGTACTGATCTTGGCGGCGAGTTGTTTGACGTCCGGATCGGTCGCCTTCGTCTCGGCGAGGGCGGCCATCTCCACGGCTTGCTCGTGGTGCGGGATCATCATCCGGACGAACACCGCGTCGACGTTGTTGAAGGTGGGGTTGACGCTGACGCTGCCGTTGTTCGGTGCCGTAGGACCACCGCCACCGCTTGCGGTGTCGCTGCAAGCGGTGAGCGCGAAGCCGGCGCCGCACCCTGGCCATCAGCAGCACCTGGATGAGCAGCAGGTCGGCCGAAACCAGTCCGGTCAGCCGGCCGATGGACGTAGCGCCGGCAGCCAGCGAGCCGAGGCCGTGCAGACCGCCACCGGACACCCACAGCGTGACCACGAACAGGACGCTGGACGCCAGCCACCACGACGCCGCCCTGCCACCGTCAGGTGATCGGCGATGCCGGGAATCAATACGAGTAGCCGCGCGAGGAGATCCAGTCGGCCAGCTTGGGAGTGCGCAGCCAGTAGGTGCCGTCCCCACTCGGGTTGGCCGGGTCGGCGATCTTCACCGTGCCGCCGCCGTCACGGTATCCGACGATCGTCAGGTAGTGACCGCCTTCGTAGGCGTGCACGGCACCGGCGGTGTCGGTCACGTGTCCGGCGATGTTCGCCACGATTGCCCGTCCGCCGCCGACCGTGGTCAGCACGTCGGTCCGGAGCTGCGCGGCCTGCGCGGGCGTTGCCGGGTAGACCGGGATCTCTCTGGTCCGGTACAGCATGCGGCCGTGCCCGAGCAGCTGGTTGAGCACGCGGGTGGTGTCGAGGGCCGAGTCCGTCCCGTTGGTGGTGGTGCCCAGCATGGCCGCGGCCTCGTCCTGACTGACGGCGTGGCCGGCTGCCGTGAGCGCGATCCGGGTGGCCGCCGGCCCGCAGAAGTAGTAGTTCGGCTGCAGCTGGAACTGGTACTTGAGGAGCATCGTCGCCGGCGCGGACGGCGCCGCCCCGCCGGCCTTCGGTGGTTTCGTGGTCAGCGCCGCGCCCGCCGCTGCGGTGCGCTCAGACGGCGGATCGCCGAGCTGACTGAGCACGATGCCGGCCACGGCCGCCGCGGCGAGCATCACGCACATGGTCACCGCCATCCGCGGCCGGCGGACATCCCCGGCGCGGTGGGACTGCGGCTGGACGGATTCAAGGTTCACAACGAGTCTCCAGTGGCCCGGAGCAGGGCGATCGATACGGGCATGACGTGCGGCGACACGCGATGCACAGCCATCGGGCCGCAAGAAGTGATGCTCTCCTTACGCGTCCGCCTACCGGGTCAGCTGACGGCGGTGGGTCCCCGGCTCGTGCGTGCACGACTCAGCGAGCCTGCCGGCGTCACCTGCTGTGAGCATGAACCGGACCAAGCGACCCATGACGTTACGCAAGGGGCACTGCCATGCCAAGGCCCGCTAGCTGGAAGAAGCGGCACATCATCACTGTTCAGACCGACTACTCAATACGTTGACCCCGCCCAGGCGGAGGCGAGCCTGATGCCCGAGATCCCCGAGCCACGCGACCTGCTCCAGCGCCGGACTCAGCCGCCGCGGCGAGGTTCGAGGGCGACCACGCCGTCGACGACCGTGCGGCTGGAGGCGCCGTACCGGGGTCGCGGCACCGGCAGGGCCCGGTAGGCCACGACCCGCCAGCCCGGCTCCTCCAGCGGCGTCAGCGAGTCCAGCCCGAAAAGCGCCAGCCCACCGGGGACGCGCTGGGCAAGGGTCTGCATCTGCCTGGCGGAGTCCGCGCTGACGATGTCGGCGATCCAGTGCGCGGCGCCGGTCCGGCTCGCGAGCGTGGCCGCCAGCGCCGTGACCGCTCCGGCCGGCAGGTACACCAGCAGGCCCTCGGTGAGCACGATCACGTCGCCGGATCGTCCCGTCTCGTCCACCACGGCGCTCACCGCGGTCTCGTCGCGGACGTCCAGGCCGACCCGCCTCACCGGGCAACTGTGCGGCCGGCCGTGCAGGGTCCGGTCCTTCAGCTCGACGACGGCGGGGTCGTCGGCCTCGACCAGCTCGCGGCATCCGGGCAGTCGCATCCGGTACGGCCGCGTGCAGAAGCCGGCCCCGAGGTTCACCACCGCGGCCCCCGGCCGTCGCTCGAGCGCATCGACGAGCATGCGGTCGATGAGGACGGTCCGGGCGACAACCTCGTCCCGCCCGGCGTCGGCGAGCCGCGCGATCGGCGCCGCCGCAGCGGTGGGCGTGAACAGCTCGGCGAGCGGGTCCGACACCCGGGGGCGCGGAAGGCGGCTCTCCGCGGCCCGGCAGGCCGCCGCTGCGTACGCGGTGGCCTGCACGGTCCGGTCGACGAGGGGGTTCATTCCCAGCGGAACAGCCAGGCGGCGCCGGCGGCGCAGACCACGACGGTGCCGCCCAGCACCGCGACATCGACGCCGATGGAGTCGCCTCGGTCCAGCCACGCCCATTGCAGCGCGTCGATCGCGTACGTCAACGGGAGGGCGTCGCTGATCTTGCGCATCCAGTCGGGCATCAGCTCGAGCGGGACGGTGGCGCCCGTCAGGAAGATCATCGGGAAGTACACCAGGTTGGCGATGACCAGGGCCGTCTGCTCGCTTCTGGCGATGGAGGCGATCAGCAGGCCGATGCCGAACATGGCGGCGCCGGAAAGCAGCGCCAGACCGGCGAACGCGAACGTCCGCTCCGGCGCGTGCAGACCGAACACGAGCGAGCCGACGACGACGAGCAGGGCGATGCCCAGCACGCAGATGACGATGTTGATCAGCAGCTGTGCGGTGAGGAAGACGGTCGGCCGGGCGGGGGTGCCCCGCAGCCGGCGCAGAAACCCGCGGGAGCGGTGCTCGACCATGCCCAGCGGGAAGCTCATCAGCCCGGCGACGGCGAGGACGAGGCCGACGTAGGCGGGCACGGACACGTCGACGGTGCCGAGGCCGTCCCACAGGTCGGACGGCTTGTTGCCGTAGATGCCGCCGAAGATGCCCAGCACCATGACCGGGAACACGAGGCCGAAGAACAGCGGCGGGAAGTTGCGCAGCATCCGCCTCGACTCGAACGCCAGCACGCTAGGAAACATCGACGTTGTCCGCTTCGCTCGAGGCCGTTCCGGCGGCCTGCCCGGTCAGGTTCAGGTACGCGTCGTCCAGCGAGGCCGGCAGCTCCCGCGCGGTGGTGCCGTTTTCGGCCAGGACCCGGTCGACGTCCCCGCGGCGCGCCGGTCGCACCTCGAGCATCAGCCGCTGCCCGGCCGGCTCCACCCGCACCCCGGAACCCAGCCCGGTGAGGCTTTCGGCCAGCTTCCGGTTGCCGCCGGCGCCGTCGAGCACGAGCCGGGCCGAGTCGCCGGCGTGGTCCCGGATCAGCTCGGTGGGTGTGCCGGTGGCTACGATGCGGCCCTTGAGCAGCACGTTGACCCGGTCGCAGAGGTACTCGACCTCCTCCATGTGATGCGAGGTGATCACGATGGTGAGGCCGTCGCCGTTGCGGCGGCGCAGTTCGTCCCAGACCATGCGCCGGGCGGCCGGGTCCAGGCCGTTGGTCAGCTCGTCGAGGAAGACCACCTGCGGGTTGTTCAGCAGCGCCAGAATCAGTGACAGCCGCTGCTGCTGCCCGCCTGACAGTTTGACGACCTGGCTGCGCCGCTGCTCGCTCAGGCCGAACCGCTCGAGCAGCTCGATGTGATCGGCCGGGTCGGGGTAGAACGACGCGAAGAGCCGGCAGATCTCCTCGACCGTGGTGCGGGGCGGGTAGACGAGCTGCTGGAGCTGGATGCCGGCGATGCGGGTCATCCGCGTACGGTCGGTGGCCGGGTCGAAGCCGCCGACGCGGATCGTGCCCGTGGCCGGTTTCCGCAGCCCTTCGATGCACTCCAGCAACGACGTTTTGCCGGAGCCGTTGGGCCCGATCACGCCCACGACCTGGCCCTTGTCGGCGCTCAGGTCGACACCGTCGACGGCGACCAGGTCACCGTAGCGGACGGTGATGTTCCGGGCGTCGACGAATGGCTCGGCGGCGCTTGCTTCTGCTTCTCGACTCACCGTTGTCGGCCTCCTCATCGGGGCACTGCGGCCGCGACGGGAGCGACCCGGCGCGAGCTGGTCTGGGTGTAGTAGGCGGCGAACGAGGCATGCACCGCGATCGCCGGGAGGACGCTGCCCTCGACGATCACCAGCAGCCCGCACACCACCGCGAGCACCACGCTGGACAGCGCGAGCACGGTGGCCTGCAGGGCCGTCTCGGTCAGCAGTACCTGGCCGACGGTGAAGGCCGCGCCGCTGATCGCGATGGCGGCCCACACCGGTGTGTCGCCGGCCAGCAGGCCGCCGAGGAAGACACCGCGGAAGTAGAACTCCTCGACGGCGGCGCTGGTCGCCGGGACGATGTACCGCCATGCCCGGGGTAGCGCCAGGATCTCGGCGATCCAGCGGACGCCGGTGACCGCGCCGGGCACGTCGGTGCGGGGTCGCACGGCATAGAGGATGGACATGGCGAATGCGGTCAGCGCGCTGGCGCCGGCGGCGGTCAGCACCAGCAGACCGACGTCGTGCGGGGTGACGTGCCAGGCGAGCAGGGCGGCCACGTCGAGGCCGCCCCAGTACACCACGAGGGTCGACGCGAGGACACCGCCGGCCAGGTACACCAGGGTGCCCAGGATCGGGAACACGTATCGGCCGGGCAGCCCCGTGCGGCCGGCGATGGCCAGGCGTACCCGTTGGCGGGTGCGGTTGCGCCGGAAGGGCAGCCGGTACAGCGCGAGCCAGGCCGCGGTCGCCACGACAGCGACGGCGGTGAACACCGCCGCGTCGCGGGTCACGAAGGCTCCCGGCGCCGCAGCACGGTGAGCACGACCACGTTCTGCACCACGTGCGCCACCATCGGCACGAGCACGTTGTCGCCTCCCAGCAGGTACAGCAGGCCGAACCCGATGCCGGTCAAGGTCTTCTGCGCGACGGTCATGGCGCCGAAGTAGAGGTGGTTGAGGCCGTACACGACCGCGGTGACCAACAGCGCCGCGGCGGCCGGCCAGCCCAGGACGACTCCCAGCAGGTGCAGTCCCACGCCCCGGAACAGCACCTCCTCGGCAGCGGCGACGCCGACCGCGGCCAGCACCACCCAGACCGATCCCCCGCCCGCGAGCCGGTGCAGCGCGATGCCGGCCAGTCGCCGGTGCCGGACCGCCAGCCATGCGGCGCCGGTGGCCCATTCCAGCACCGGGGCAAGGCACCCGAACGCCACCGCGGCGGCGTACCAGCGCCAGTCGACGGGCGAGGACAGGTCCCACCGCATCGGTGCGAGCGTGGCGACCAGCGCCGCCATGGCCATCAGCGCCACGGCGAACACCAGCTGCCCCCGCACGGCCGGGTCGAGTCTGCGCGGCGCCGCGCCGCGAGCGCCGGTGCCGCCGAGCACCCCGGACAGGGTCAGCCGGAACGCCTGCGCCGGGAACGCCGCGCAGAGCAGTACCAGCGCGCTAAGGCAGAGGGTGCGGGTGGACATTCGTCACTCCGCCGTGCGCGACCATGCGCGGATGCGCCTTCGGCGGCATCCCGGGCAGGCACATGCTGAGCAGTTCGGGGATGAGGACGCGAACCACTTTCCAGTCGGTGCCGGCCAGCTCCGGCGGCGTGATGTCGAGGTAGGTCGCCCAGCGGCTCACCCCGGCCACCATCTCGAGCAGCGACTCGAGCGTCGACGCTCCGTCCAGCGGGGCGATCTCGGAGAGCTTCACGGACCCGCTGAACCGCTCGGCGACGATGGCGCGCTTGCGCTCCGCGTCCTGCGGTCCGGCGTAGAACAACACGTTGGAGTCGAGGTCCAGGTACGGCGAGGAGTTCGTCGCCGCGTGCACCGCCGTCGTGTCGAAGATGGCGCTGTACATGCCGAGGCCGAGGATGGCCGCGCTCTCCATCGCTCCGCGCAACAACGCCGAGCGCGGGTCGGCGTCGCCCTGCACCCCGAAACTGAGCATCGGCAGCGCGTCGGTCTTGCGGTCCATGTACACGCCGATGGTCGGCAGTGGGAGGTCGGGTCGGGTCAGGTGGATCGCCCGGACCCGATAGTCGGCATCCGGCCCGAGGTTCATCGTGGCCAGCACCCGCAGCGCGTCCTCGTCGTCGACGACGACCTGCGGACACGGATTCGGGGTGTACCAGTTGAGAATGAACGAGTCGATCTGCACCGCCTCGATCAACGCGTTGCGCAGCGCGTTCTCGAGGCTCACGTGTGCCGCCGTGCCGGTCGAGAACGACGGGGTGAAGAGCAGGTCGCCGTGCGCCGCCGAGGTGGTGAAACCGAGGAAGAACAGCTGCGCGGGGACCCAGAGGTCCTCCCCCGGCCGGGTCAGCGCCGGGCAGCGCACCCACGCGATGACGTCGTCCTCCGTGGGCGGGCGGTCGGCGTACCGGTGCAGCCGCGAGGCCAGGGTGCGCTGCTGTTCCGGACCGAGGATGCCCAGGTACTCCAGTGGCAGGCACTCGCCCTCGGCCGACAGCTCGCGCCGTGAGGCGTACCGGAAATCCTGGTCGAACAGGCGGATCGCGACCATCGCGGCGTACCGCTCGACGCTTTCCCCCATCATCTTGATCATGGCCTCTTCCTGGTACAGGCCGTACCCGCTCAGGTGGTACTGCACCTGCAGATGCGGGTCACCCATGATCAGGCGGTGGTAGTGCGGCATGGTCGCCGTCATCGCCCGCATCCGGGGCTCGCCCGGGATGTCGGCGACGGCGACGAAGAACCCCGGCATGATGCCGGTCTGGTTCGCCCCCAGGTGCTTGTACCGCCGCAGCAGCCGCGTCATCGGCGGGTAGTGCGACACCGCGCTCATCGCAGCACCCCGGACACGATCCGGTCCACGGCCGCCCGGCTGTTGAAGTTGATCTCGCGGATCCGCTGGCGGGACACCTTGCCGCAGCCCGGGCAGGCGGGCATGCGCAGCAGGTCCTGCGTCTGGATCTCCAGCGTGGGCAGATGCACGCCGAGCACCCGGCCCGACAGCCGCGACACGCCCACCGTCGCGTGCAGGTATCCCTCGGTCAGCGCCAGCGTGGTCAGCAGGCTCATCATGGGCGCGTCCGCGGCGCGCGGTGCCGCGGACCCGACCGGCGAGCGGGCGAAGTCGTGATAGGACACGTGGTCCTCCAGCCGCGCCAGCGCCCGCTGCTCGAAGCACTCGAAGCAGCCGGTGTGCGGGGACTTCAGGCCCACCACGGACACGAACGGCCCGTCGATGAACGCGCACACCCACGGCACGTCGCGGCCTTCCAGCACACGATTGATGTTGCGCAGCAACGGCAGCGCCGGTCGCTGCAGGCACGTGACCAGCGCCGCCGAGCCGGTCAGCGCCGGAGTCAGGTCAGCCATGGCCTGCTCGGTGGCCAGGCCGTCGATACGGGACGTGAGGTCGGCGCTCGAGAGGCGCTCGACCGTCTCCGGGGCGAGCGGCGCCAGCCGCAGCCGCATCCCGGCCGCCAGGTGCTCGGCCTGCGCCGTGGCCGCGGCGGAGTCCGACAGGAAGGCGACCTCACCGCTCGGCGGCTCGCCGTCCCCCGGGTACGGCGACACCATCCGGCCCAGCAGCGCCGCGGTCACCGCGTCCTGGCTGTCGCGCTCACGCGCGGGCACGAACAATCCGGCCTGTGCCAGGTCGGCGAAGAGGCGCTCGATGTTGGCCGACTCGATCGGCTGCAGCCCCGGATCCAGGTGGTCGGCGACGCGCACCGGCCCGGCGGCCGCCGCGCGCAGCGCGGCCCGCACGGTGGCCCCCACCGCCGGCGACTCGCGGCTGACGTCGATCACCGCCTCCTCGAAGTTCCACACCCCGGTGCGGATCCGGAAGCGGCCGGCGCTGTCCTCCACCAACCGCGCCGTGCTTGCCAGCAGGTAACTGTCCATCATGGACTCGTCTGCGCTCACCGACTACTCTCCCTGCCCGACCACGCTCACGTGCACGACGTGGCTGGTCAGGCCGTCCAGGTCCAGCATCTTCTCGATCGTCTGCTTGTCGTAGCCACCCTGGTCGCAGCCGGCCAGGCCGAGCGCCGTGCGGGCCAGGTGCAGGTTCTGCAGGATGGCGCCGACTTCGATGAGCCCGAACACGACACCCCCGTCGCCGTACTTGCGCGAGTTGTCGTAGAGGTTGTACGCGAACGTCATGACGAACCCGCTGCGCTCGACGTCCAGGTCGGGCGAGCGCAGCACCTGCGCCGGCGACAGCTGCGGATGCGGCGCGACCGGCGAAAGACCGTGGGCGTACGGCAGGTACTCGTACGCGCCGGGGGCGAGCCCCGCGACGTTGAACGCATGGACGTACAGCGTCACCGGGTAGAGGCCGCCGCCGGAGGCGACGGTGCGCAGCCCGATCACGCCGTGCGGGTCGGTCGGATTGCCGTACGGCAGGCTGCCGGTGGCACCCTGGCAGTGGAACAGCAGCGCCGACAGGTCGGCCATCGAGATCGGCTCGCCGCTGAACAGGCGGGTGCTGCGCCGCTCGGTGACGACCGCGGTCAGTCCCGCACGGATGGGTTTCGCGGCGGGCAGCTTGACGACGTCACGCAGGTCTTCCTCAAGGTCGGCGTGGCAGGAGGACAGGACCGCATCCGGCTCGTAGAACCGGCCGATGCCCATCTGGAAGCCCAGCCGAGCGTTGTCCGTGCGGTAGTTGAGCAGGAGTTCCTCGCCGGCGAAGGCGTCATCCCCGGTCGCCCATCGGCCCCGCACCACGGAGTCTGGGGTCCGGACGACCGTGGATGACGTATAGATCGAGACAATCGTGTGCTGCATCGCGAAGCTGCCGACCGCCCGGAGGTAGTCGTGGTCCTTGAGCGCTTCCTCGACTTCTTCCCTGGTGCGGCGGTAGGGCATGTCACTCCGATGCGAGCGCGGACAGGGAGGTGACCGGCAGCGGCCGGATCACCAGGAGCAGCAACTGGAGCAGCAGCAGTTGCCGCCGCCGCACGTGGTGGAGGCACCCGGAGCGACCGTGACGGTCAGCCCACCGGTGGCCGTGGTACCGATCTGGCCGGAGAAGCTGAGCAAGGCTGGTTTCCCTTCACTGGTTGGGCGTACAGGCCGACGACTACCACGAGCAGCAACTGGTGCAGCAGCAGTTGCCGCCGCCGCACGTGGTGGAGGCACCCGGAGCGACCGTGACGGTCAGCCCACCGGTGGCCGTCGTGCCGATCTGACCCGAAAAGCTGAGCATGCGATTCACCTCCCAACGGCGAATTGACGACATCGATCGATGCGATTTCGTCGGCCGCACGGTAACATGCGGATCAGAGGCGTATCCAGGATGTACTTTCACTGGTCAATGTGCATGGAGCACACTGGCCACGACTATTCATCCGGCGTACACACCTCCGCCGAGACCTGCGCACGAACCGTAAAGCGGTGAAGGCGAGGAGGCGGTCGACGCCGGCATCCCCACGAGTGGCACGAGGTCCCGGGCGGCCGCTGCTTCCGGCACGAACCGTTCACCCAGGACCTCAGCGGCATGCTCGCCCGGCTCCGCCGGGCGGCTGACCGCCTGCCGCACCTGCGGGCCCAGCGCCGGCATGCCGGCGTCGTCCGCTCAGGCCACTGGCACCGGGTCGGTCGGTTTTGCCGACGGCGCCTGCGGCTCGGGGGTGCGGAACTCGTCGATGCGGACCAGCACGACGCCGCCGATGATGAGCAGGCCGCCGACCAGCTGGATCATGCTGGGCAGCTCGCCCAGGACCGCCCAGGCGATGAGCACGGCGAACATGACTTCGGTCAGCCCGACGAATGAGGACAGCCGGGCGCCGAGGATGCGGGCCGCGCCGATGCCGGCGACGTAGGACACGACGGCCGCGACGATCGACAGCCCGGCGAGGGGCACCAGCCAGCTGACCTTGTGGCCGGCGAAGGTCACCGGGCCGAACGTGGCGTGCAGGGGCATCGCTCCGGCGGCACCGAGCGCGAGGAGTGCGAGCGCACCGGCTGCCATGCCGCCGCTGGCGAGCGCGACCGAGGGCAGTTCGTTGTCGGTGCGCGCGGAAAGGACGAAGTAGCCGGCGAGGCCGACGGCGGCGCCCAGGCCCCACAGGACACCGACGGGGTCGAGGTCGGCGTTGCCGGTGAGGTCGAGGACGAAGACGAGCCCGAGCACGGCGGTGACGGCGCCGGCGACGGTGAGCCGGCGGGGACGCTGCCCGTGCGCGGCCCACATCCAGCCGACGACGAGGATGATCCCGAGGTACTCCAGCAGCAGCGCCACCCCGATCGGCAGGTACTGCACGGCGTTGAAGAAGCAGGCCTGGGCGGCGCCGACGGCGAGGATGCCGAACAGGCCGAGCGTGCTGAGGTTGCGGCGCAGCACGTGCCAGCGGCCGCGCAGCGCGAGCACGGCCGGGACGGCCAGGATGAGCGCGGCGACCCCGACGCGGGCGGCGACGGCGGCCCCGGCCGACCAGCCGGCGTCGATGAGCGACCGGGCGAACGTGCCGGACGTCGCGAACGTGACGGCGGACAACAGGGCCAGTCCCAGCCCGGCGGTGTGTCGGCGCTGCATGACGCCCCCTCGGTCGTTGTCATGAGCTATAGCGGCTACACTCATGACACTAGGTAGACGGGCGACAGGAGTCAAGATGGTTTTCGCTCATGACACCGAGATCGCGCTGATCGCTGCCGCCGCACTGATCAACACCGACGGCAGCGCCGGCGAGCTGCTGGGTGACGTCGCCGCGCTCGACGCGTTCTTCGCCGAGCAGGGCTGGACCGGCCGGCACGAGCGCACCGACGCCGAACTGGCGGACGTCAGGGCGTTGCGGCCGCGGCTGCGCGAGCTCTGGCATGCCGAGGAGGACCGCGTCGTCGGCATCGTCAACCAGCTGCTCCGTGCGGCGCAGGCGTTGCCGCAGCTGGTCAAGCACGACGGGTATGCGTACCACCTGCACGCCACGCCGTCCGACGCGCCGCTGGCCGACCGCATGGCCGTCGAGGCCGCGATGGCCTTTGTCGACGTGGTCCGCAGCAACGAGCTGAGCCGGCTGCGCGTGTGCGCCTACCCGGGCTGCGGCGATGTCTTCGTCGACCTGTCCAAGAACCGCTCGAAACGCTTCTGCGACAACAGCTGTGGGAACAAGGCGGCGGTCGGCGCGTACCGGGCCCGCAAGGCCGCCGCCGGCTCGGGGCCGCCGTAGGCGGGCGGCGGCACGAAGTCGGGCCCGGGCTGGAACGCGAACCGGCGCGGCGACCGGCATGACGGGCACTCGACCGTCTCCATCGCGTCGGTGGCCGGCACCGTTCAGGACGCGGCCCGTGTGGTGGAGCGCAGCGTCACCGCGCCGCGTCCGCCGACGGAGAGGATCTGCCGGCCCCGGCCCGTGTGCGCCTCGCAGGTGACGCCGAGGACCTGCGCGGAGCGCATCAGCAGCCGCAACGACCGGCCGTCGGGTGCCCGCAGCCGCAGCCCCGCCCGGGAGTGCCGCGGCGCCCCGGTCAGCAGCGCACACCGCCAGACCACCACGGCCCGGGTCCGCAGCCGGGTCTCGTCCGCGGCACCGTCGCCGAGCAGCAGGTCGGCGGCCCGGGTCCACTCGTCCTGCAAGCGGGCCAGGACGCTGCCGGGTTCGGCAGCCGCGACGTCCACGACGAACGTCTCGTAGCGGCGGCGGATGCCCGCCTCCCGGCGGCCCGTCCAGCAGTCGACCTCCGGGACGGCCCGCATCACCTCGGCGAACCTGGCCGCCGCGTACTCGGCCTCGAACTCCACCCGCAGTGGCGCGCCGTCCCACGCGGCGGCGACCACCTCCCAGTCGGTGCGCCGCCGCGCCGCCGTCGCATGGCGCAGCGGCGCGGTCCCGGCCAGCAGCAGAAGGCTCGCCTCGAACAGGTCGGCGGCGTCCTCATCGGGCACGGGCACCGCCCCGGTTCCGGTCCGGCGCGACGATGCGGAACCAGTACGAGCCGTAACCGGGCAGGGTCAGCAGGTACGGCCGCCGCCCGATGCTCGGGAACGTCGTGTCGCCGGTCAGCTCCACCGGCACGTGACCGGCGAACCAGATGCAGTCGACGCCGAGCCACCGCAGGTAGTCCAGTTTGGACACCAGGCCGAGCTGGTCGCCACAGCCGTGGTCGTTGGAGTCGAAGCACGCCTGGGTGAGGACCTCGGAGAACACGGCCCGCCGGAACCAGTCGGGTTGGACCGGCAGCCGCCGGGCGGTGCGGGTGTGCTGGTGCATCGTCGTTCCCGTCGGATGGGTGGGGTGGGGACGCCGCACGGCCGGCGGGTCGTCGTCGACCGGCCGCCGCGGGCGGGGAACAGGTGGCGTCGTTACCGGGGCGAGCCGGCCACGGTGCTTTGCAGGAAGAACCGTTGGAACAGGAAGAAGACCAGCAGCGGCACGGCCATCGAGACGAACGCACCGGGAGCGATGACGTCCACATTGGACGGGAAGGAGCGCATCTGCTCCTGCAGCGCCAGGGTGATCGGCGCGTTGTCGGGCCGGGCGAAGACCAGTGCGACGATGAGGTCGTTCCACACCCACACGAACTCGAACACCGCCAGCGACGCCAGCGCCGGCCGGGCCAGCGGCAGCACGATCCGGCGGAGGATCACGGCCTCGCTGCCGCCGTCGATGCGGGCGGCCTCGATGAGGTCCGGCGGGATGGCCAGGTAGAAGTTGCGCAGGAGCAGGACCGCGAACGGGAGCCCGAACGCGACGTGGAACGCGACGACCGCGGGGATGGTGCCGGCGACACCGAACGCGGCGAACAGCCGCGCATCGGGGATCAGTGCCGTCTGGACGGGGACGGCGACGAGCCCGGCCAGGCTCAGCATGACGGCGTGCCGGCCCCGGAACGCCAGCCACGCCAGCGGGTACGCGGCGACGGCGCCGATCACCACGACGAGGACGGTCGCCGGGACCGAGATCAGCACGGTGTTCCACAGGGCGTGGGTCAGCCGGCCGTCGGCGACGAGACCGCGGTAGTTGCGCAGGGTGAGCTGCGTGGGCTCGGTCAGGACGGTCCACCAGCCGGCGCCGCTGTTGGCGGCGGGGCCGCGCAGGCTGACGATCGCGAGCCCGACGGTGGGGACGAGCCACCACAGCCCGACGGCGAACAGGGTGGCCTGCGCGGCCGTCACGGCGAAGCGGCGCGCGGCCCGGGCGGTGCGGCTCGGCGCGGGCGGGGGTGGTTCGGTCCCGGCGGGCACGAGCTCGGGTGCCTCGACCGCGGCGAACAGGCTCATGGTTCGCTCCTTCGCAGCCGGTGCACGTTGTACAGCACTCCGGGCAGGACCAGGACGAGCAGCAGCACGCCGAGGGCGCTGCCGCGGCCGATGTGGTCGAAGGACGACCGCCACATCTCCAGCGCGACGACGGACGCCGAACCCTGCGCGGACTCGGGGGCGAGCACCAGGACGAGGTCGAACACCTTGAGGACGTTGACGGTCAGGGTGACGAGGATGACCACGACGACGGGCCGCATCATGGGGACGGTGACGCGGCGCAGGATCTGCCAGTCCCCGGCGCCGTCGGTGCGGGCGGCCTCGATGGTCTCCTTCGGGATGCCGGCGAGCCCCGCGGTGATCAGGACCATCGCGAACCCGGCCCAGATCCATACGTACGCGCCGATGAGCGCCGGGGTGATCAGTGCCGGGCCGAGCCAGGTGAGGCCCGCGAACGGGGCGGTGAAGTTGTCCGCGGCGAGCCGCACGACGTAGCCGCCGCCGCGCAGCTGCGGCACGCTGAAGGTGCCGTCGGCGGCGGTGCGGGTCCGCGCGACGACGGCGCCGTCGCGGATCACCTCGACCGCCATGTCCGGCAGTCCCCGCTCGCCGGTGTCGACGGCGCCGGGTCGGCCGCCGACGGCGGTGAAGTCGGACCACACCACGCCGCGCACGCCGGCGCCGCCGTCCCCGCCGGTGCCGGCCTGCCGGGCCTGCGCCGGCAGTCGCTGCGGTGCCAGCCCGACCAGCGGCAGGAGCACGTTCTCGCCGGCGGTGACCGTGCCGGCGGTCTGGAGCGCCCCGCCCGCCGGCACGAGCGCCCGTTCGTCGCGTGGGCGCGCGCCGTGGTACCGCGACGGCGGCCGCACCGCGTCGTGGGCGGTGACGACGGCTGCGTTGAGCGCACCGCGGTCGGGGCTCTCGTCGTACACGAGGCGGAACGCGACACCGGCGGAGACCAGCGAGATCGCCATCGGCATGAACAGCACCACCCGGACCGCGGTGGCCCCGCGGACCCGCTGAGCGAGGAACGCGACCAACAGCCCGACGGCCAGGACCAGGTTCGGCGCCACGACGATCCAGATGGCGTTGTTGAGCAGCGCCCGACGGATCTGCGGGGTGGTGAGGATGTCGGCGTAGTTGGCGGTGCCGACGGCGGTGCGGCCGCCGGCGTCGTGGAAGCTCAGCCACAGTGTCTGCCCGATCGGGTAGACGAGCAGCACGGCGACGATCACGACGGCGGGCGCCAGGAACCACGCCGCGGTCGAGAACTTGGCGGTGCGCCCCATCACGCCGCCCCGTACGCCTTCGCCGCGGCGTCCTCGAGCCGGGCCGCGACCACCGCCGGGTCGCTCGCCGGTGCGGCGAGGTACGCCTGGAGCAGCCGCCACATGGACGCGCCGTTGCCGCCGCCAAAGCTGCGGGGTGTCATGTCGGACAGGTCGAAGCGCAGCGTCTCCGCGTGCAGCAGCGTCTCGGCGAGCTCCCGGGTGGTCGCGTCGGGGTAGACGGCCGTGTCCAGGTTCCGGTTCACCGACAGGAACCCGCCCCGCCCCGCCATGATCGCGGCCGCCTCCGGCGACGCCAGGTATGCCATGAGATCCATCGTCACCGGCCGGTCCGTGAACGCCACGGCGGCATCACCGCCCGCGACGACCATGTGGCCGGACCCGGCGAGCGACGGCCAGGCGAAGTGCCGGGCTTCGCTGCCGACCCGGTACACGCCGAGCTTGGCGATCTCGGTCGTGACGAAGTCCGCCTCGTACAGCATGGCCGAGGTCGGCTTCGCGCCGAAGACGTCCGCGACCGAACGGGTGAACGTCGTCTGCAGCGCGACCTTGGGGCCGCCCTGCAGGAACTGCGGCGCCGCCCAGTAGCGGCCCATGGTGCGCAGCGCCTCGACCACGGTCGGGTCCGTCCACGGCAGTTCGTGCGCGGCCAGCTGGTCGTACCGCTGCGGCCCGGCGAGCTGCAGGTAGACGTTCTCGAACCAGTCGGTGAGGGGCCAGCCGTCGGCGCCCGGGACCGTCATCGCCGGTGTGCCGGAGTCGACCAGGGTCTGCGACACCTCGGTCAGCTCGTCGAGGGTGGCCGGTGGACCCACCCCCGCGGCGGCGAACGCGTCGGCGCGGTACCAGATGACGGACTTGTTCGCGGCCTTGAAGTAGACGCCGTAGAGCTGCCCGCCGACGGTGCCGAGCTGCTGCCACTGCGGTGAGAAGTTCGCCCGGACCGCCGCGGCGACCGCGCCCGTGACGGGTTTCGCCGCACCGCTCGCGGCGTACTGGGCGAGGACTCCCGGCTGCGGGATCATCGCGACGTCCGGTGGGTTGCCGCTGCCGAGCCGGGACGACACCAGCACGCTGAGGTCGCTGCCGCCGGAGGTGTACCGCACCCGCGCGCCGGTCTGGTCGCCGAAGGCCCGCAGCACCCGTTCGAAGTTCGCCTGCTCGGCGCCGGTCCAGCTGCCCACCACCTCGACCGACTGCCCGGTGTAGCGGCCTGTCGCGGCGGCCGCGCCGGCCGAGCAGCCGGCGGCGAGCAGCAGGGTGCAGCACAGCCCGGCGGCGGTGCCGCGCCACCGTCTCAGCATCGCGGCCTCGTCACCGCGGGTCGCCGTCGGCGGTGAACACCCGCAGGTACCGGAGGTCGACGGCGAGCATGACCGCGTCGCCGGCCTCGGCGGTGCTGCGCGGGTCCACGCGCGCCGCCAGTCTCGGTGCCGGCTGCCAGCCGGCCGCGTCGGCCACCTCGACGTCCAGGATGCGGTCCGGACCGTCCACCCGGACGGCTCGGACGGTGCCGTGCAGCACTGACGCCGTCCGGCCGGCACGGCCCGCTCCGGGCGGCAGCCCGACCGTCGCGTCGTACAGATGCTCGGGCCGGATCTCGACGAGCACGCGCCGGCTGCCGTACTGCTGGAGGTGTGGCTGGTCGAGGCGGCGCCGCAGCCCCGGGACCGGCATCTGCTGGCCGCACACCTCGAGCATGAGGCTGCCGCCGAGGTCGATGAGGACGGCGGCGAAGAGGTTCATCGGCTGCCGCGCGGCGGAGCCCAGGTCGGCCTCCCGGACCAGCAGCGTGTTGTGCCCCATCCGCACCCCCTCGGTCGACCTGCCCGCGTGTCACCACGAGTGTTCGTCCTCAGCGGCTGCGCGCACCAGGGTTCGCGGCGGCGTGTGACCCTTCTGCAAAGCGCCTCACAAGATCACTAATGACCGGGCCCGCCGATCCCCGACGGCGTCCACCTGCACGGCCGGCCCGCCCCGATGATCGACACCCGACCGGATGTTGCCAAACAGTGACCTACGACCATCCGACGGCATACGATCCGGACCCGGCCGGTCCCGGAAAGGAGGTGGCGGTGCAGCACCCGGCGGACCCGTCGCTGCTGGCCGGCTTCACCATCGCCGTGATCAGCCATCGGCGCCGGCACCGCCTCGCTGACCTCCTCGAGGGCCACGGCGCCCGGATCGTCTCCGTCCAGGGTGTCCGGGCGGTCCCGCAGCCCGACCGTGCCGCGATCACCCGGGCCACGACCGCGGTCCTCGCCGGGCCTGTCGACGACGTCCTCGCCGCCTCCGCCGGCGGGATACGCGCGTGGCTGCAGGCGGTCCCCGACCCGGAGCGCCTGCTGCGGGTGCTGCGCGCCGCCCGCTTGCTCGCCGCTGACGCCCGCACCGCCGACGCCCTGCGCGGCTTCGGGCTCCGGGACATCCTGTCGACCGCCGCCGGGTCCGCCGACGAGCTCTTCCGTCACCTGCTGACCCACGCCCCGGCCGGGCGGCACGTGGTGGCCCAGCTCGACGCGCCGGTGCAGGCCGAGGCGTGCGAGGCACTGCGACACCGGGGCGCCGGCGTGGTGGAGGTGCCGACGTTCCGGTCCGAGCCGCCGAACGACGTGGTCGGCCTGCGCCGGGCGGTCGAGCTGATCAGCCGTCGCCAGCTCGACGCGGTCGCCTGGCTGGACCCGCTCTCGACCGGGCACGTGCTGCGGTTCGCCGCGGACCACGGGCGGCTGCCGGCGCTGACCGACCAGCTCGGCGCCCACGTCGTCACCGTCAGCCGGGGGTCGCTCGCGGCCGGGGTGCTGCGCCGGCACGGTGTGGCACCGTCGGTGCCGCCGCTGCCGTTCGACGAGGAGACGGCTGCGCTGCTGGCCAGGTCGGTGCTCGACCGGGCGGTGCACGCCGCCGTCGGTGCCCTGACCCTGGAGGTGCGCGGGCACGCGGTCCTGCTCGACGGCCGGCTGTACCCGGTCCAGCAGGGACCCGTCGACGTGCTGCGGGCGCTCGCCCGGGCGCCGGGCGACGTGCTGTCCAGCGCCGACCTCCGCCAGCAGGTCCCCGGCCTGGCCCACGTGGACGACCATGCGATCGAGATGGCGGTGTCGCGGCTGCGCCGGTCGGTCCCCGGCGTCGAACTGGTCCACACCGTGATCAAACGCGGCTACCGCCTCGCCGTCTGATCCGTCAGCCCTCGGATGCGCTTCGAGCGAGCCGGGCAAGGTCATCGGCAGCAGCTACAACTTCAAAGATCTTCAGAAGACCTCGTCCAGGAAGGCCGTCAGCTCGCGCCAGCTGCGGGCGTCGGCCGCCGGGTGATACGCGCCGCCCGGCAGGGTGAATCCGTGCTCGGCGCCGGAGTACGTGATGACCTGCCAGTCCAGGTCGGGGCGGGCGCGCAGCTCGTCCTGGAAGGCCGCCACCGCCTCGTCGGGCACCACCGGGTCGGCGCCGCCGGTGCAGATCAGCACCGCGCCGGTGATCGCGGCGACGTCGGCCGGCTCGTGGGCCACGAGGCGGGCGTGGAACGCGACCGTGCCGGCCAGCGGTGCCCCGGTGCGGGCGAACTCCAGCGCCGCCGAGCCGCCGAAGCAGTACCCGATGACGACGATCCGGCTCGCGTCGACCGCCGGGTCGTTCGCCACGACGTCGTAGGCGGCGCGGACCCGGGCGCGCATCAGCGCGAGGTCGCCGTAGTACTTCCCGGCCTCCGCCGCCGCGCTCTGGTGGTCCTCGAAGCGCCGCCCGGTGCCGTAGAGGTCGGCGGCGAAGGCGTAGTAGCCGAGGCGGGCGAGCATCTGGGCACGGGCCTTGGGGTACTCCCGCAGCCCCGTCCAGTCGTGCACGATGATCACGGCGGGCTTCGGCCCGGCGACCGCGGCGTCGTGGGCGCGGTAGCCCTCCATGGGCTGCCCGTCATGGTCGTAGGCCACCGTCGCCTCGGCGATCTGCGCGCCCGGGCGCTCGGCGACGGCGTCGATGAGCCGCCGGTGCTCGGCGGAGAAGTCGGTCATGACCCCGACTCTACGAGGCCGACCAGCCCGTCCACCGGGTTACGTCGATCGCGATCATCAAGCCCCGGATTCGGTACTGCGGGTAGCGCGCCACCAGCCGCCCGAGCGCCCGGCGGCCCTCCTCCCCCGCCGGGTCGACCTCACGCGCGATGCCGTCGGCGCGGACCCACCACAGCGCGGACCAGTCCTCGTCGTAGTGGTCGGCGAGCACGGCGGCCCGCGGCTCGGCGGCCAGGTTGGCCAGCCGCTGCAGGGCGGTGTGCCGCTTCGGCTTGGCGTCCACGCCGTGGTAGACGGTGTCGCCCTCCAGCGCGTACACGATGGGCACGGCATGGGGCGAGCCGTCCGGGGCGACGGTGGCCAGCCGGGCCACGCGCGCCGCCCCGAAACGCTGCCGGCACTCGTCGGGCGTCACGCGCCTTCGCCGGCGAAGTCCGCGATGGCCCGCTCCCACTGTTCGAGGCCGCGCTCGACGGTCGAGCGCGGGCCGGAGGGGATCCACCGGCTGGCGCGCTGGACGCCGGCCTCGTGGAGACGTTGCAGCACCGCGGGATCGGCCGGCGCCGAGAGCACCTGCACGTCGATCCGGCGCTCGGCCCTGGCCCGCAGCTCGCCGATGCGCTCGATGACGCCCTCGCCGTAGTTGGGGAACCAGGCGTCGCCGAACGCCAGCACGCGGTCCAGCACGCCCGGGCCCATGCCACCGACGAGGATCGGCGGGTGGGGGCGCTGGGCCGGCTTCGGGAAGGACCAGATCCGTTCGAAGTCGACGTACTTGCCGTGGTACGACGCCTCCTCCTCGGCCCAGATCGCCTTCATCGCCTCGATCCGCTCGCGCAGCACGGCCATGCGCACCCGCGGGTCGGTGCCGTGGTTGCGCATCTCCTCGCGGTTCCACCCGGCGCCGACGCCGAACTCGAAGCGGCCACCGGACAACTGGTCGAGCGAGGCGACCTCCTTGGCGGTGATGATCGGGTCACGCTCGATGACGAGGCAGATGCCGCTGCCGATGCGCAGCCGGCTGGTGACCGCCGCGGCCGCGGTCAGGGCGACGAAGAGGTCGTAGGTGTGCCAGTACCTCTGCGGCAGCTCCCGCCCGTCCTCGGACGGCGTGTCCCGGCTGGCCGGGATGTGGGTGTGCTCGGCGAAGAACACTGCGGACTGGCCGCGCTCCTCGGCCAGCCGCGCCAGGTCTCCCGGGGCCATGGCATTGTGGGTGGGGAAATATCCGATTCCGAAGTCCATGGCCTCATCCCTACCCAGCCGTCGACGCTTCGACCGGCACGGTGTCTTCGCACAGCCAACGGCTCAGATCCGCGCCCGGCATCGGCTTGGCGCAGTGGTAGCCCTGGGCGATGTCGCAGCCGAGGTCCTGCCTTGAGCTCGTCGACGTCCAGTGGCTCGGCGCTGTGGCGCCCTGTGCTGAAGTTCAGGAGGGCCGGGGTGCCCGCCGGTCGCGACGTTGTTCGAGCTCCTCATCACTGACCAGCGTTTGCATCGGCTGACCCGGCACCATGATCATGGTGGCCAGGAAGCGCAGCCAGGTGTCCGGCCGGGGATTGGCGGTTTGGTAGTGGATGACGTCGCCGCCCGGTTCGAAGACCGCCTCGCCGGCCCGGACCACTCGCTCTGGCTGGCCCTCCAGTTCGAAGATCATCTCGCCTTCGAGGACGTAGGCGGAGAGTGGGCCGGAGTGCCGGTGCGGCGGGACACCCTCGCCCGGCGGCACTTCGAGCAGCACCGTCATGAGCTCGGGCGAATCGGGGATGAACGGCGGTGACTCGTCGAGCAGCGTCGTCCGTGTGACGAGGTCCTTGGGCATCGTAGTCCTCCAACGTGTCTCGAGGTGTCCGTAGCCGCCGGCTACGGACCCCATGGTTGCCCGGCGGTGCCCGATCACCCCCATCCGGGTGAGGTGACCGGGGTGCACCGGGCCGCGAGGCGCCGTGGATGGCTCGCCGGAGCGCAGACACCGCCGCGAACGGCGTGCAAGGTGGTGACGGCCGGCGCGTCCGACCTGCTCTCCACAGCCGCCGCGGCCGTCCCGGGATCCCGGTGAGGCGCTTCGTCAACCCTGATCCGGTCTACCCGCAGTCGACCGGGTTTCTGCTCGACCCGAGCGGGTACGTGGTCGTCTGCACTGCCGAGCCATCGGACAACTCGTACCGGACGACGTGATTGAACTGGTCCGCGATGGCTCATCCGCGGGAGGTGCCGGATGAAGGCGATTGTGGTGACCGATCAGGCCGCAGGAACGGCCGGGATGACGCTGGTGGAGCGGCCCGATCCCGAACCGGCGGTCAACGACGTCATTGTTCAGGTTCATGCGTCGGGATTCGTCCCGACTGAGATGGCGTGGCCCTCGACCTGGACCGATCGCCTCGGCCGTGACCGAACACCGTCGATCCCTGGACACGAACTGGCCGGAGTGGTCACCGCTCTCGGCTTCGGCACGACGGGGCTGTCGGTGGGACAGCGGGTGTTCGGCCTCGCGGACTGGCATCGCGACGGCACCCTGGCGGAGTATGTGGCCATCGAGGCACGCAACCTCGCGCCGCTGCCCGGCGATGTCGACTTCACGGTGGGCGCGAGCCTGCCGATCTCGGGCCTGACCGCATGGCAGGGGCTGTTCCAGCACGGCCGTCTTCAGGCGGGGCAGAGCGTCCTCGTGCACGGCGCGGCCGGCGCGGTCGGGACGATGGTGACGCAACTCGCACGTGAGGCCGGCGCGTATGTCATCGGTACGGGGCGCCCTGCCGACCGTCAGAAGACGCTCGACTTCGGCGCGCAGGATTTCGTCGATCTCGACAACGACGCCCTGGACGACGTCGGCGGCGTCGACCTGGTGTTCGACGTCATCGGCGGAGACATCCAGAGGCGGTCCGCAGGCCTCATCCGGGCCGGAGGAACACTGGTGAGCGTCGTAGGGCCACCCGAGGCGCGGCCAGCCGATGGCCTGGCGATCGACTTCGTCGTCGAGTCCGATCGCGCCCAGTTGGGTGAGATCGTCCAGCGCGTGCGTGACCGACGGCTGCGGACGAACATCGGCAACGTCGCGGCCCTCGACGATGCCGTCGCCGCCCTCAACCCGACTGAGCGACGCAAGGGGAAGACGATCATCCGCGTTCGTCCGTGAGGACTCGGGGCGATCGGGTGCCGTCGCGTCATCTGATCGGGTAACCGGAGCCCCGGCCAACGCCGACCGTGACGGACCGACGTGCCATCCCAAGCGGCGCCGACGTCCACGGAGGGTGTTACCGTACTTGCCGGAGCGATGACCAGCTCGCTGACGGCGATCCAAGGAGGTGTGTTGATGACTGGCGTGGAGACGCCCGCTGTGTGCGGCGCCCGGATCATCCTCACCTCCCGGGCCTCGTCCTGACCTTCGCCTGCCTTCCTCCCTCGTAGGAGGGTTACTCGGCACGCCTGTCGTCCGGCGAGCCGGGCCGCGTCGTGCTGGCCGCCGTCGAGGACGGCTCCCTCACCCAGCGGCGCTTCGACAGCCACCACCGGCTGCAGCGCGAGACCACCAATGCCGCCTCCCGCACCGACGCGCGGCTGCGCGCCCGATCAAGCACGGCGCGCGGCTTCGACGCGTCCTCATGCAATCCCCGCACTTCAAGGCATGACGGAAAGGAATCTGGTCATGGACCTTCCCCGCATCTTCACCATCCGTGAGAGCAGCCACCGGATCCACAACCCGCTGACCGCGGACAAGCTCGCCGCCCTGGGCGCATCGCTCCACCTCGCCCCCGGGACACGAGCCCTCGACCTGGCCAGCGGCTCGGGCGAGATGCTGTGCACCTGGGCGCGTGACCACGGGATCACCGGCACCGGGCTCGACATCAGCACGGTGTTCACCGAGCAGGCCCGGTCCCGCGCCGCCGAACTCGGCGTCGCCGACCGGGTCGAGTTCATCCACGGTGACGCCGCCGGCCATGTCGCGGACCAGCCGGTCGACCTGGCCGCCTGTATCGGCGCCACGTGGATCGGCAACGGCGTCGCCGGAACGACCGAGCTGCTCGACCGCAGCCTGCGCCCCGGCGGACTGATGCTGATCGGCGAGCCGTACTGGCGGCAGACCCCTCCGGACGAAACGACCGGCAAGGCATGCCACGCCACCTCCATCGCCGAATTCCTGCTCCTCCCGGAGCTGATCGAGCAGTTCCAGGAACTCGGGTACGACGTCGTTGAAATGATGCTGGCCGACCAGGACAGCTGGGACCGCTACGCCGCGGCCCAGTGGCTCAACCTGCGCCGCTGGCTCGACCAGAACCCGGACGACGAACTCGCCCCCGAAATACGGGAAGAACTCACCACCGAGCCCGCCCGCTACGCGCGCTACGGGCGTGAATATCTCAGCTGGGGAGTCTTCGCCCTCATGAAGCGCTGACACTCCCGTCCCGCGCGGGGCCCAGACGTCATACCGTCCGGGCCCCGCACGGGACACGTGGCCACCGCGGTGCTCAAGCCTCGTCGAGGAACTCCTCAACCAGCGGGACCAGCAGCCCGGCCCGGTGCGGCAGGGAGGTGTGGGTGGTGCCGGGCAGGATCGCGAGGCGGCAGCGCGGCATCGCGCAGACGTCGCCGGGGACACCGCCGCCGAGCAGGCGGAACATCCGCACGGCATGTTCCGGCCGGACGATGTCCGCGTCGCCGACCACGACCAGTGCGGGGACCCGCAGGGCGCGGATCTGCGCCGCCGTCCACCGCGGCGGATGCGCGTCCAGGACCGCCATCTTCGTGACGAGGCGATCCCAGCCCGCCGGGTCGGGCGCGGTACGCAGGTACTCCTCATGCAGCTCGGAGCCGTGCAGGTGCTCGGGCCGCAGGTGCGCGGCGCCGTCGAGCAGCCCGGGGTGCAGGCCACCGCGGTCGAAGGCCGGCGAGGCGAGCACGAGCCGGCCTGCCCGCGCCGGGTGGTGGGTGCCGATCCGCAGCGCGACCGCGGCGCCCAGCCCCCAGCCCAGCAGGTCCGCTCGCGCCAGGCTGAGACGGTCCAGCAGCTGCACCACCTGCGCCGCAAAGCCCCTGACGGTGTACGGCCCATCGCAGTCGGGGCTGCGCCCGTGCCCCGGCAGCTCGACGGCGACGACCCGCCGGGTTCCGGCCAGCAACGGCAGCAGCGTGCCGAACGACGTATGGATGCCCGACAGCGCGGCCGGCACGAGGATCAGCGGCCGTCCCGGGCCGTCACCGTGCTCCTCGAAGTACATCTCCATACGGCGCAGTGTGCTGGCCCGCGCTTACGGTCGGCTTACCGCCGTAAGATGATCCGTCGTGCGCTTCGGGATCCTCGGTCCGCTCGCCGTCACCACCGCCGACGGCGAGCCGGTGGTCGTGCCCGGCGCCAAGGTGCGCATGCTGCTGGCCGATCTGCTGGCGCACCGCAACACGGTGGTCTCCGCCGACCGGCTCATCGAGGACCTGTGGGGCGATGACGCACCCGCGAACCCCGCCGGCGCGCTGCAGGTGCGGGTGTCACAGCTGCGGAAGGCGCTCAACGACGCCGAACCGGGCGCGCGTGACCTGATCGAGTCGCGGCCGCCGGGCTACCGGCTGCGGGCCGACGACGTCGACGCCGACCGGTTCGCCGCGCTCGCCGACGCCGCCGACGTCGACCGGCTCGGCGCGGCGCTCGCGCTGTGGCGCGGCCAGGCTTACGCCGACGTGGCCGACCAGGAGTTCGCGCGCGCCGAGGCGACCCGGCTCACCGAGCAGCGCCTCCTCGTGCACGAGCGGCTCGCCGCGGCGCGGCTGGCCCGCGGCGAGCACGACCTGGTCGCCGCGGGGCTGGCCGAGCTCGTCGAGCTCCACCCGCTGCGGGAAGGGCTGCGCGTCCTGCACATGCGCGCCCTGTACGCCGCGGGACGGCAGGCCGACGCCCTCGACAGCTACGCCGGGCTGCGGGAGCGGCTCGCCGACGAGCTGGGCCTGGACCCGGGACCGGAACTGGCCGCCCTGTACCGGCGGATCCTCGAGCAGGATCCGGCCCTCACCGCACCGCCGAAGTCCGCGATCGTCCGCAACAGCCTGCCCGCCCAGCTGGACGAGTTGATCGGCCGGGCCGAAACCCTCACGGAGCTGCGGACCCTGATCCCGGCCGTCCGGCTGCTCACCCTGGTCGGGCCGGGCGGGGTGGGCAAGACCCGGCTCGCCGCGGCGGCCGCCGCCGAACAGGTCCACCCGGACGGCGTGCACCTGGTCGAGCTGGCGCCGCTGCCGCCGGCGGACCCGCGGGTGGCGGAGCAGGTCCTCGGGGTGCTCGGCCTGCACGAGGCGCCGGGCACCACCGGGTCCGCCACCGACCGGCTGGTGACGGCGCTGCGGCACCGCGAGATGCTGCTGGTGCTGGACAACTGCGAGCACGTGATCGCGGCGGCCGCCGCGCTGGCCGGGCGGCTGCTGCGCGACGCGCCCGGGGTACGCGTGCTGGCCACCAGCCGGGAGCCGCTGCTGCTGACCGGCGAACAGGTCTGGGAGGTGGGCCCGCTTGCGCTGCCGGGCGACCCGGCCGACGTCGACGCGGTGCGGCGCTCGGCCGCGGCCCGGCTGTTCTCGGCGCGCGCGGCCGCGCAGCACCGCGGGTTCCGGCTCGACGAGCAGACCGCACCCGCGGTGGCGCAGCTGTGCCGCCGGCTGGACGGCCTGCCCCTGGCCCTCGAACTGGCCGCGACCCGGGTGCGCGCGCTCGGCGTCCAGGGCGTCGTGGACCGCCTGGACGACCGCTTCGAGCTGCTCACCACCCGGCAGCGGGACGTGCCGGAACGGCAGCGGACCCTCACCGCGGTGATCGCATGGAGCTGGGACCTGCTGGACCCGCAGGACCGTGCGGTGCTGGCCCGGCTGTCGGTCTTCCGCGACGGCTGTACACCCGAGGCCGCCGAACAGGTGTGCGACGCCGGCCTGGACGCCGTGGACCGGCTCGTGGAACGGTCGCTGGTGGTGGCCGAGCCGGGGCCGCGGTACCGGCTGCTGGAGTCGATCGCGGAGTTCGGCGCCGCGCAGCTCACCGACGCCGCCACGGTCCGCAGCCGGCACACCAGCTACTTCCGCTCCGTCGCCGAGCACGCCGACCCGCTGTTGCGCGGCCCCGAGCAGCAGCGGTGGCTCGCGATCCTGGACGCCGAGCGGGCCAACCTGCAGGCCGCGCTCACGCACGGCGGCGGCCTGCGGATGGCGCTGGCGCTCACCTGGTACTGGGTGCTGCGGGGGCGGCTCAGCGAGGCCCGCGCCGCCCTGGCGCTGACCGGCACGGCCGACGAGGAGCGCCTCGCCGCGCCCTGGCGGCTCGGGCTGGCGCTGCTGCAGGGCGAGCGGGTGCCCGAGAACGTACGGGACGTGCTCGCCCTGGACCCGGCCGGACGGTCGGCCTGGTTCGTGGCGGACGCCGTGATGGACCGCGGTGACCTGGCGCTCGCCGCAGAGCTGCTGCCGGAGCAGTACGACGACGCGTGGACCGAGGCGGCGGTGCTGGCGTCGCGGGCGATGCTCGCGCACGCCGCCGGTGACCTGTCCGCACTGGAGGCGACCGCGACGCGCAGCGACGCGCTGTTCGCCGAGCTCGGCGACCGGTGGGGGCGGCTGCGGGCCAGCGACTGGCTCGGCGGGCTGGCGGAGTTCCGCGGCCAGCACGAACGGGCCGCCGCCCTGCACCGGGAAGGGCTGCGCTGGGCGACCGAGCTCGCGCTGTCGCCGCAGGTCGGCGCGAAACTGTCGTGGCTGGCCTGGCTGGCGGTCCAGCGCCGGGACCACGAGACGGCGCGGGAGCTGGCCGAACGCGCCTACCGGCTGGCCGTAGAGCAGGGCGCGCCCACCGCGGTGGTGTTCGCCGAGCTGAGCCTCGGCATCGCGGCCCGCCGCGCGGGCCGCCTCGACCAGGCCGTCACCCACCTGACCCGCATCGCCGACCAGGGCCGGATCGAGCCGAGCCCGCCGCCGTACCTGCCGATGATCCTGGTCGAGCTGGCCTACGCGCGGGAGCTGCAGGGCGACCCGGCGGCCGCCTGGGCACTGCACATGGAGGCGTACGAGAGCGCCATCGGCTCCACTCGCGACGGCATCGGCGCTGTCGAGGGCATGGCCACGGTGGCCGAGCCGGCCGTGGCGGCCCGGCTGCTGGGTGCCGCGGCCACCGTCCGCGAGCAGAACTTCGCCCCGGCCGCCCCGGCCGAGCAGGACGAGCTCGACCGGGCGGCGCGACGGGCGGTTGCCGCGCTCGGCCAGGAACGCTTCGACGAGCTGGTGGCCGAGGGCGCCAAACTCAGCCTCGCTCAGGCGGTGGCCTTCGGCCGGTAGGTCGCGACGATGACACCGTTGGTGAAGACCCGGGTGTCGATGAGTTCGAACGTGGCCTTGACATCGCTCAGCACGCTGGAGAAGCTGCCTGCGCCCACGATGACCGGGTGGATCCAGAACTTCACCTCGTCGACCAGGCCGGCCGTGACCAGCTGCGCGGTGACCGCGCCGTAGCCGTACTGCACGATGTTCCCGCCGTCCTGCTCCTTGAGCTTCGCGACCGCCTCGACCAGGTCCCCTTCCAGCACCTCGGTGTTCCTCCAGGAGGGGTCCTTCAGCGTGGTCGATGCCACGTACTTCTTCACGTTGTTGAAGAACGCGGCGCCGGTGGTGGGATCGTTCTCGTCCATCGCCGGCCAGGCCTGCGAGAAGCCGTCGTAGGTGGCGCGGCCCATGAGCAGCGCGTCCGCGCCGTTGGTGACCTCGGTGGCCACCTCGGCCGCTTCCTCGGCGAAGTAGGGCGACGTCCACATCGGGTTCTCGATGACGCCGTCGAGGGTGAGGTAGGTGGAGTTGATGAGCTTGCGCATCGGAGGCTCTCCCGGATGGGTCGTGGTGATCGCTGCTGACAGGGGTCACTCTGCCGAGGGCCGCTTACGATTCGCTTCAGGTCGCCTTCTGCCGGCAAGGCGGCCCCCGGCGGGGGAATCGCCCTGGCTCGGTCCTCATCGAGGGCCGAATGTCTCGTCTCACGGCGCCCTCCCGTGCGACCTGTCCGCTCGCAGGTGACCACGAACGGGCGCAGCTCGAAATCACGCGACCGCGAACCGGACCGCCGCATGTACGACTTCGTGGGCGGAGCCGCCATCGCCCGCAACATCCCCAACCGCCCCGACGAGCTGCGTCAGGCCGGCTTCGAGCTCATCGAACTCGACGGCCACGACCACATCGGAGCCGGATCTTCTGGGTATCGGATTGCTTGCGGTCACGGGTTGCGCCCAGTCCCACGACGGCTGCAGGCTCCGGCGCATGACCAGACATATATTGACAAAGCTTCCAGAGGCGGTACAACAGACGTATGCCTCATGTTGATAGGCAACAGGCCGTCAAAGGCTTCCGGCAACTGCTAGATCGAGCGGCCCGGCGAGTCAAAGACCCGTGGTTTTTGCTTCCGTACTCCAGCCATGGTGTAACGGAGACCCAGACCGCCTACCGGGAACGGGTGTACTGCTACGAGCTGTACCACCAGATCCGCGTGCTGAGCGAAAGCGTTGGCAAAGCGGCCGGCTCACCACACTTCGTCGCATCAGGCGAGCTCAACAAGAGTGGATTGCACTCAGTGATCGAAAAGGGGAACCATCAGCCGGACCTGGTATGGCACGTACCCGGGGACCCGTATGGCAACGCCGTCGTGGTTGAGATCAAGTCACTGCCGGGCTTCGTGAAGTACGGACCCCGCAAGGATTTGGAGACCCTAAGCGCCTTCCTGGACGCGGGAGATCGGAGGTACGAGCACGGCATCCTACTCATCTACGGCTCTCGCGTACCGGACCGATTTAGCCATGAGTTCTACGACGAGCAATCGATCCCGCTTGGCATACGAGCCAAGGTTTTCAAGACTGCCGAAAAGATCCAACAAGAAGCGACCGACGAACGCGAGACAGAGACTTGTCCTCAGGCCGCCTGCGATGGTCCGACCGATCGGATCGCCCTGTCCGACGATGCGCGCCGACGGATCAACGTGCTGTGGCATCCGCACGTCGGGCAGAGTCCCAACGATCTGGGAACGCTTGAGCACCTTCCGCTCACGTAGAACGACGAACCGGCGGAGAACCGAGGGCACACGCACCGTCCCGATGAGGCTGCGCAGCTCCCAGCCGGGTCACTTCGTGAACACGATGGCCGGGAACTGCAGGACCGTCTGGGAACCCTCCAAGCCACTTCGCCCAGGGGCTCGCCCCGCGCGCGGGTCGCGGGCGCCGGCGTAGACCCGTGCGGCGTCACGTCACCGACAGGTGCACCAGATCGGGGTCGCCGGTGCGCCACGCCGGCACCGCGACGGCGACGTAGCGGGCGGACACCGACCCGCCGAGCGTCGCGTAGGTCACCCCGTCCGTGGACGTTTCGATGCGGGCGGCGGGTGCGGTGCCGGTCGTCCACGTCAGCGACACGGCGGTCACGGTCCGGGCGGTGCCGAGGTCGACGACCATCCGCCCGTTGGGGCCGGGCCGCCAGGACGTGGCCGGGTCACCGTCGACGGCCCGGGACGGTTCGCCCATGCCGGCCGGCAGCGGCGAGGTCGGGAACGTGGTGCGGCCGCGGGCCAGGTCGGTCGCCGGGGTGACCGGCCCGCCGAACGTGGCGGTGTAGCTGCGGGTCGCGCCGGCCGGTACCTGAGCCTGCGTGGACCATCCGCCGGCGGCGAGCCGGACGTCGACGGCCGCGCCGGCCGGGGCGGTGACGGTGAGGTGGTGCGAGTCGGCGACGTTGAACCGGGTGCCGGCCGGCGCGGTGCCGGTCACCGTGAACCGGGTGGGTCGCACGGCGCCGCCGGCGGCCGGCACGGACGCGGTCAGGTCCAGCCGGCCGTCGGCGCGGACCACGGACAGCCCCCGGTACAGCCGGTCCGCGCGGGTCAGGGTCAGCACCGCGTTGTCGACCGCGGTCGTGGACAGGTTGAGCAGGGTGAGGTACCCGTCGGCGTCGCTGAGCCGCAGCGTCGACGGCCCGCCGGTCGGCAGTCGCCGGGCGGCGGCCGCGGCCAGGTCGGTGCCCGTGCCGGTGTAGCCCTCGACGAGGGTCGCGGCCGGGATGCTGACCAGGGTCGGGGAGGCGGTGATCGGGCCGGCGGCGCCGTGCGCGACGACCCCGGCCCGGCCGTCGATCCCGGCCCACGCGCCGAGTGTGGCGTCGGGTGCGGTGACGGCGGTGCTCCACGTGGCGCCGTCGGTGGAGGTCTGCACGAGGAACGACGTGGCGTACGCGGCCTCCCACGTCAGCGTCACGCCGGTGAGCTGGACGTTGCTGCCGAGGTCGACGGCGAGCCAGCTGTCGGCGCGGCCGCGCTCCTCGCGGGCGACGGCCCAGCGGGTGCCGGCGTTGCCGTCGACGGCGTTCGTGGCGGGGTAGGCCGGGTCGGCCGAGGACGCGGTGACGGTGCGGCCGCGGGCCAGGTCGGTGCCGGCCGTGCCGAACGCCTCGAACGCGAATAGCGAGTAGCCGTACTGGGTGGCGGCGGCCCGGCCGAGGAACCGCACGTGCCGGGCGGTGCGGGCGGTGAACGTCAGCCGGTCGGTGCCGCCGTCTCCGACGCCGGTCGGCGGGGTCACGCTGCCGGACGGGCCGGTGAACGTGCGGCTGCCGTCGAGGCCGGGCACCCCGGGCATCGACAGGTTGAACAGGGTCAGCGTGGCGGTGCCCGGTCCGGTGTAGACGACGGTGCCGGTCGGCAGCGTGGCGTAGCCGGCCCAGCCGGCGGCGGTCTGCAGCACGGTGGCGGTGGATTCGACGCCGTCGCGGGCGGTGGTGTACGCGACGGTCGACTGCCGCAGCGGCGCCGCCGTCTGGGCGGGCAGGAACGCGGGCGCCCGGGTGTCGATCAACCAGTTGTCGTGGCCCGGCTGCCACAGGAACTTGACCTGGCCCGGCTTGGTGACCGCGGCGGCGAAGCCCGTGGCGCTCTGGTGCGCGGTCAGCCCGACCGCTGGGCCGAAGTCGCGGGTACCGGCGGCCGCGGCGAAGAACTCGGCGGACGTCACCGGCTGCACCGGGGTGCTGCGCCAGCGGTGGAACAGGTAGGCGATGGCGAGCTCGGCCCGGGCCTCCGGCTCGTACTTCTCCTCGCCGCTGAATTTCGTGAGCCGGTACTGCGGCGCGTACTGCAGGTACGGCATCAGCCGCGCGGCGAGGTCGGCCTCGGCGCGGGCGGCGTGCGGGTCGCCCTGGACCTGCGCGAGGAACGCCAGCGGCAGCACGTCGCGGCCATACAGGTGGTACCGGTCGGCGACCATCGGCATCACCGGCTCGCCCGCGTCGCTGGCCAGCAGGCGCAGCGTCGCCCACAGCTCGCGGCCGTTGGGCTGGCGGGTCAGCACCTGCGGCAGCGGCCGGCCGGCGGCGAGGAAGTGCGCGGCCGAGCGCCCCGCGGTCCGCCACAGCTCGGCCTGGTAGTGCGGGTTCGCCGAGTTGTGGTTCTCCACGATGAACGTGTCGTGCAGGTTGCGGGCGACGTTCCAGGCGCTGACCGCGCGGCCGTCGACCACGGCCGGGTTGGCCCGGTCGGCCGCGGGCAGGCCGCTGGAGTTGGCCGCCCAGAACACGAACCGCTCCTGCCAGCGGGCCGCGTCGGCGTCGCCGGTGGGCGCCCACGCCAGGCCGGGCGCGATGGCCTGGGCGTAGACGCCCATCTCCTCGAGCTTGGTGTCGCCGACGTACCCGCCGGTGCTGCCGTTCGGCGACCAGGAGCCGCTGAGCGGGTCGTTGCCGGTGCCCAGCCCGTACGCGTACGCGGCCTGCCCACGGGCGATCTTGTCCACGTTCGCGCGGGTGGTCGCGTCCAGGTCCGCCCACAGCAGCCGCGCGGCGAGCACGAAGTACAGCTCGAACGTCGAGTCCCAGAACAGCCGCTGCCCCCAGTCGGCGCCGCCGGCGAGCTTGTTCGTCGCGGCGAACCGGGTGATCGTGGCGAGGGTCCGGGTGCGCAGGGTGGCCGCGTCGACGCCGGCGAGGTCGGCGTCGTAGCCGTCGCTGGTCAGCAGGACGGCGTTGCCGAGGACAGCGGCGAACCGGAAGTCGGCGGCCCGGTAGGCGCCGGTCGCCGGGTCCCACTGCTGCTGCACCCAGCGGGTGTGCACGAGCAGCAGCCGGTGGTACTCGTCGGCGACCGGGTCCGTGACCGCGGCAACCGACGGCCGTGGCAGGGCGAGGGCACCACCGGCGGCGGCGAACGCGGCGAACAGGGTGCGGCGGGTCATCATGCCGAGTACCGTCGCAGCGCCCCGATACCGAGTCAATATCTCCAAAGAAGGTTTACAAAACCCTGGTCAGCGATCGTTGTGAACTGCTCGTCCAGCTGCGCACGGACACCGCCGGCGGCCCTGGCCGAGCCGCCGGCGGTGGGTGGAACCGTGCTACGTGACGGTGACCGTCACCATGGTCGCGTGCGGGGCGCCCGCGCTGTCCGTGATGGTCAGCCGGGCCGTGAACGTGCCGACCCGGTTGTACGCGTGGGTGGTCGTCGCGGTGGTGGTACTGGTGAACACCGCCGCGTTGTCACCGAAGTCCCACTCGTACTTCGCGATGGTGCGGCCCGCCGGTGGGGTGGCGACCGCGCTGAAGGACACGGTCCGCGGGCCGCCGGTGGCCGGGGTCGCGGTGCCGGTGACGCCGGCCCCGGTCTCCTGCTTGACGCCCGCGCCGTTGAACCGCAGCCAGTCGATCGACATCAGGTAGGTGCCCGCCGGCGGTGGTGTCGCCGGGTTCTTGAACACCAGGTACAGGTTGAACGTGGTGCCGGGGTTGGTGAGGTTCACCGTGCCCGTCGCCGGCGCCGGCGTTGTTCGGCGAGTTGTTCACCGGCGCCGCGCAGTTGAACTTCGCCCCGGCCGTGCTGGTGGCGAAGTTGTAGTCGTTGAACGGGGTGTTGTTGCCGATGCAGTAGGGCCAGCCGTAGTTGCTGGCCGAGGTGACCCGGTCGAACTCGACGGTGCCCTCGGGGCCGCGGTTGGCGTCGGCGGCGCGGGCGTCCGGGCCGTAGTCGGCGACCAGCACGGCGTTGGTCAACGGGTCGACGGTGATCCGGAACGGGTTGCGGAAGTTGTTGGCCCCGCCCAGCTGCTGGATCGCGGTGATCCCGGCCGGGATCGAGTCCTGCTGCAGGCGGAGATGCTCGGCATGCCCCGCGCCGAGGTCAACCGCATCTGGCGGGAGACGTCGACGACCGTGCTGCTGGTGACGCACTCGATCGCCGAGGCGGTGTTCCTCGGCACCCGGGTCGTGGTGATGAGCCCCGGCCGGGGCGCATCGAGGAGGAGTTCGAGGTGGACCTGCCGGCGGAGCGCGAGTAGGCGCCGTCATGTCCGACCCGCGCTTCGACCGGCTCGCCACCCGGATCCGCGGCCTGCTCGGCTCCACCGCCAACCACTGACGGGTGCTTCGGGGCATCCCGGCGACGTATCGACGCGGTGCGTTGTCCGGGATGTCTCCCCCTCGCCTGTCGCTGATCCTGGCCGCCGCGGCACGGTGCTTCGTCTACCGGTCAGACCACGATGCAGGGGATGCCGTTGAGGGTGAAGGCGGCCGGTTCGGCGGTGTTCCCGGTGTGGGTGGCCTGGAAGCCGATGTCGACGGTGGCCCCTGGCGCGAGGGTCCCGTTGTAGCTGACGTTGGTGGCGCTCACCTGGCCGGTGGACGGTGCGAAGGTGGCGTTCCAGCCCGAGGTGATGGCCTGCCCTGAAGGCAGGGTGAAGCGGAGCGTCCAGCCGTCGATCGTCGCGGAGCCGGTGTTGGTGATGCTGATGCTGGCCGTGAACCCGGAGCTCCAGGTGTTCATCGTGTACGCGACCCGGGGACCCGAGCCACCGGTGGGAGACTGGCTGGGCGTGGGAGAGAGCGTGATGCTCGGCGACGGGCTGGTCGGCGGCGTGCCGCTCACGCTGGTCACGAACGTCGTCACGCTGCGGGCGGGAAGCGTGACGGTGACCGAGCCGTTCGCCATCGTCTGCGCGCTCTGCGGCGCGACGTTGCGGCTCGCGTCGGTCAGCCAGCTGGCGACGCTGCCGGACGCGGTGGTGCCCGCCAGGGTGAACTGCTGGCTCACCGACGAGGTGTTCTTGTTGACCGCGACGATCACCACGGTGTTGCCGCCCCGGTACGCCGAGACGTACACGTTCGTCGCCGGGTTCGCCGTCGCGTCGACCCGCACATAGCCCGGACGCACGAACCTGGCGAACTGCGCCATCATCGCGCCGCGCTTGCTGATCTGGCCGTCCTCCCGCATCGGCCCGTAACTGCGGCGGATCGTCCACCAGATGTACGCCTGGAACTCGGCGTCGACCATGGCGTGGTGGATGTGCTCCCCCACGTCGAGGGCCTGCGGCCAGAGGTCACCCGAATCGGAGCTGTTCGGGTAGTAGACCTCGGTCATCCACAGTTCCTTGCCCGCGCCCTTCTGCTTGAACAGCGGGTACGGGAAGTTCGCATACGACGTGCCGTAGAGGTGGGCCCCGATGATGTCCACATTGGCCAGCGCCGTGGCGTCGTTGAGGATCGGGTCCGACATCGACTTCACGTACTGGAACGACTCGGGGGCGATGACCCTGGTTCCGATCGAGCCGGCGTTCTCCCGCAGGAACCGGACGATTTCGGCGGAGGTCCACCACGTCCAGTCGGTCGCGTAATCAGGCTCGTTCTGCACCGAGATGCCGTACAGGTTGACTCCGTTGTTGCGCATGTAGGTGGTGAAGTCGTTCAGGTGCTGTGCGTAGGCGCCGTAGGAGCTGTACCGCAGGCGCTTCGCGTTGGTCTGGCTGCCGCGGGTGAAGGTTTCGATCATGCTCGCGGGCGGGTTCCAGGGCGAGGCGATGACGGTCGCGCCGAGCTCGACGGCGCGTTTCGCCGTCGCCAGGTCGCGGCTCCAGTCCGCCTGGTTCTCCCCGACGGGGATCCGCAGCACGGAAAACCCCAGCTGGCCGTCGCCGCCACCGAACGCCGTGGTCCGCTGGGCGGCGGTGAGGTCGCCGATCCACGCCGCGTGCGCCATGCCGCCGAAGCCCCGGATCGTCTGCCGCGGCGAGGACGGATTGATGTTCGCCGTCGCCGCCGCGGCCTCCGTCGCCCGCAGCACCGACGCCGCGACCGTGAGGACCGGCACGGCCCCCACGGTGGTCAGCACGGTTCTCCGGCTCAGCAACCGTCGCTCCGAGTGCACCAGTTCCTTCTGCTCCTGTGTCATGCCTTGCCTTTCCGGTCGTCGATGCCGTTCCGCGTCGATCGCTCCTGAAGATGTCGTTGTTAGCGCTAACAGCGAGGCGCCGACACTGTCAGAAATACGCCGGCCATTCAAGTGGGCATCCATATCTGCCGCTGCCACCAGGCAAGGGAAGCATGTAACTTTCCGCACCATAAATTGCGACTCAAGAGACCTCGGGAATATAACAATTTCTCAGCACAACTCATCCAACAGCTTCCGAACTGGGACGGCGACCACTGCGGTGACTCAGCCTGGAAAGCGATCCGAGTTGACGCCAGATTGAACTGCGAGGCCGGACCAGCATTGAATTGTGACCGCTCACCTCGCACCAGTCGTCGGCAAATCGTGAACGGCGACGGACCGCACGCCTCGACCACCCCACGGCTCATCCTCCTCACCCGGCACGGCACCCATGGCACGGAGCGCGACCAGCGCGCCGGGCCGCGGCCGTCGCCTCGGCATCACGTGCTTATACCTTCCCTGGCGGGGCAGGTCGCACGTCGACCGGTGAGCGGCCGAGCCCGGCACGGACCCGGCCACAAGGGTGAGCTTCCGTGGAAAGTAGGCCTTGACGTGCGGGCTTTGTGGGACGCGCTGGCGGCCGGCGTCGATCGTCTGACGCTGGCCGGGTGGCTGCAGATCATCTCGAGCATCGGTGCGGTCGCCGCGGCGATCGCCGGCGCCTCGGCCGCTCGCGCGGCGCGCGGGGCGGCCCGGACCGCCGCCAGGCAGTTGCCGGAGTTGCAGAAGCAGGTCGAGATCAGTGCGGCTCAGTCGAAAGCCGCCGACGAGCAGGTCACCCTCGCCCAGGAGGTCCTCAAGGCCGCGACGGCGGCGGTCCGGGAAGCGGCACGCGCCAGGACGGACGAGCGGGCGCCCCTCGTCGTCGCGCTGTTCGAGGCGCCGCAATGGCCCCCGTTGATCGACGCGACGCGCGACCGGATGCCGTACGGGAACGAACCGCGACTGCTCGACCAACGTTCTGCGGGGCGGGCCGAGACGGCCTCGCCGGCGCATCTCTTCGCACGAGATGGAGCGCGGGCACAGCTCATGTGGTTCCAGACCAGGGGCGTACTGATCAACGAGGGCACGACCACGGCACGGGTGCGACTCGACGAAGGGGCCCAGTTCGTGGGGGCGACCGCCGCAAAAAGGGAGCGCCTCCTGCGACCGGGAGAGGTAGCCCCGTTCGAATGGGGGGCGGGTCACACGATCGCGGAGTGGGCGGTCGCCCGCGAGAAACCCGATCCGCCCAACCCGCTCGGCGCCTGCTTCTTGACGATCACCGTGTTCGACTCGTTCGAACACGGCGTCTTCGACCACATCCACGTCGTCATGAGCGGCCGGCCGATCGTCCCGGTGGACGACACCTTCGACGAGGTGCGGCTCGCCTCCCGGGAGGCCGAGGCGGAGATGGAGGTCACGGTCTTCCCCACCCGGCGCACGTACCGCTCCGACGGCGTGCGGAGGGACCCCCTCCCTTGGGACGGCACCTACGCTGCATGGTGGAGGGCGAACGGACGGCGCACTCCGAGCCCGATGGCACCGTCGAACTGACGGCAGCGAGCGGCCCGCGCTGCGGCTTCCCGCCGTCCGCGCCGCCGCCAAGGACATCCGTCACAAGCACACCTTCGGCATGGCCGACCTGATCACCGCATGAACGGGGCACCCAACATCGCGCGGATCTCCTCCTCCCGCTGGGCGCGGGTCTTCGGGAAGCCCTGCGCGTCGGGGCGGCGCTGCCACGGGTGCGGGCCGCCCGGCGGGCGGTACTCGACGCCGAGCGCGTCGAGCCGGTCGAGGTGCGACGCCAGCCTGGAGGTGAAGCCGTCGGCCGGGCCGGACCACATCACCTCGGCGAAGGAGGCCAGCCGCGGGAACGTCGCGTAGTCGACCGCGCGGGCGGACGGGAGGTGCTCGGTCCACACGTTGCACTGCGCGCCGAGCACCAGCCCCGCCTCGGCCAGGGTGAGGCCCGGCGGGACCGGGTCGAAGGTGTACACGTCGGCGACGGACAGCCGCGTGCCGACGGGGATCGGTTCGTCGGGCGCGTCGGACTGGCGGTAGTCGAGGTAGGTCCACATGTCTGGGCAGGAGACGACGTGGTGGCCCGCGCGGACCGCGCGGACGGCCGCTTCCGGGCCGCGCCACGCGGCGATCAGTGCACCGCCGGGGGCGCCGCCTTCGAGGATCTCGTCCCACCCGTGCACCGTCCGGCCGTGGCCGGCGATGTGGCCGGCGACCTGGCCGACGAACCACGCCTGCAGTGCCGTTTCGTCGGGCAGCCCGAGCTCCCGCATCCGGTCCTGGGCCGCGGGGCTCGCCTTCCACTCGTCCTTGGGGCACTCGTCGCCGCCGATGCCGATGTACCGCCCGGGGAAGATCGCGCACAGCTCGTCGATCACGGCACGGCAGAAGTCGAGGGCGGCGTCGGACACGTTGAGCACGTGCGGTGAGATGCCCCAGCCGGTCCGCACGCCCACATCGGCGAGGCCGTTGCCGAGCTGCGGGTATGCGGCCACGGCCGCCTGCATGTGGCCCGGCAGGTCGACCTCCGGCACAACCGTGATGTGCCGGTCGGCGGCGTAGGCGACGATCTCGCGCAGGTCGTCGGCGGTGTAGTAGCCGCCGTGCGGGCGGTCGTCGACGACGCCGTGCTGCCGCGACCCGCGCATCGTGCCGTGCCGCCACGTCGCGATCTCGACGAGGCGCGGGTAGCCGGGAATCGGCAGGCGCCACCCCTGGTCGTCGGTGAGGTGCAGATGCAGCACGTTCAGCTTGTGCACCGACAGCAGGTCGACGAACCGCAGCACGTCGGCTTTCGGCATGAAGTGCCGGGCGACGTCGAGCATGCACCCGCGCCACGGCCACCGCGGCGCATCGTCGACGGTCACGGCGGGCAGCAGCCAGTCGACGCCGGTGACCGGCGCCCGGCGGTACACCTCGGGCGGCAGGACCTGCAGAAGGCTCTGCAGACCATGGAAGACCCCGGCAGGCGTGCCGCCGGTGAGGTCGACACCGTCCGCGGTGATGCGCAGGCGATAGCCCTCGTCGGGCAGTGAACCGTCGACGGACAACCGGATGTCGTCGCCGGGCGGCAGGAAACAGCCGGTGGCCGGGCCGATCGTGGCGCGCAGCCAGGCCGCGGCCCGCTCGAGCCCGGGGGCGGCGGAAAGGGTCGTCGCGGGGGTGAGGCGAAGCTCGCCGCGGCCGGGTTCCACTGTGGACGGACGGGGGATCATCCTTTCACCGCCCCGCCGAGACCGGCCACGAGACGGCGCCGGACCAACAGGAAGAACAGCAGCACCGGCACGGTCATCAGCACGGACGCGGCCATGATGCCACCCCAGTCGTTCTCGTCGGGTTTGAAGAACACCAGCAGCGCCATCGGCAGCGTCTGGTTCTCGGTGGCGCTGATGATGAAGGTCCGGGCGAACAGGAAGTCGTTCCAGGCGGTGATGAACGAGAACACGCTCGTCGCCGCGAGACCCGGCGCGACCAGCGGGAACAGGATCCGCCACAGGACGGTGAAGCGGCTGGCGCCGTCGATGACGGCGGCCTCCTCGAGCTCGTCGGGGACGGCGGCGACGAACCCGCGCAGCATCCAGATCGCGAACGGCAGCGTGAACGCGGTGTGCACCAGCACCAGCGAGCCGAGCGTGTTGAGCCCGACCCCCGGCACGACGGTGCCGACGTCGCGGACGAGGAAGAACAGCGGGATGGTCAGCGCCTCGATCGGCACCATCTGCGCGACGAGGAACATGACCAGGATCGTCGTGCGGAACTTGAAGTGGTACTTGGTGAGCACCACCGCGGCGAGGAACGCGACGAGCGCCGACAGGGCGACCACGACGAGGGCGACGACGAGGCTGTTGAGGAAGTACCGGCCGAAGCTCTCGACGCCGAGGACGCGCCGGAAGCTGTCCAGCGACGGCGCGAGCGTCCACGGCCGCTGGTGCAGCGACTGGATCTCGCCGGGCGGTTTGACCGCCGACAGCAGCATCCAGTAGATCGGGAAGATCGTGACGAGGGCGACGATGACCGCGATCCCGTTGAGGAGGTGCTTTCTCACAGCGGTTCTCCGCTCCTGCGCAGCGCCCGCAGGTAAGCGAGCGTCACCGCGAGCAGGATGACCATCATGACCACGCCGATGGCCGAGCCGAGGCCGTATTCGGACGCGGCGAACGCCTGCTGGTAGGCGTAGACGTTGAGGGTGAGGTTCTGCCCGGCGATCCCGCCACCGCCGGTCATCACGTAGATCTGGGTGAACACCTTGAAGTCCCAGATGATCGACTGGATGACGACGATGGTGAGCAGCGGCCGCAGGATCGGCACGATGATCCGCCAGAACTGCTGCCAGGCGCCGGCGCCGTCGAGCTGGGCCGCCTCGAGGGTGGCGTCGGGGATGGCCTTGATCCCGGCGTACAGGGTGACCATGACGAACGGGAACGAGTGCCACACGACGACGGCGCCGATGAGGCCGAAGGCGCTGTAACGGTCGTACATCCAGTTGTGACCGGCGAGGCCGAGGACCTGGTTGACGAGGCCGAGGTTGGCGTCGAAGAGGAACATCCACACGGTGGACCCGGTGACCGCGGGCGCGGCCCACGCCGACAGCGCCGCGACCGACAGCAGCGTCCGCGGCCACCGCCCGACCCGGGTCAGCAGCACCGCGAGCGCGGCGCCGACGGCGAGGGTCGCCACGACGCAGGCGGCCGCGAAGCCGATGGTGGCGAGCAGCACCGACCAGAACCGTTCGGCGCCGAACAGTTCCGCGTAGTTGCCGGCGCCGACGAAGCGGGTCGGCTGCCCGCCGCTCACCTGCGCCTGCCGGAAGTCCAGCACCGACAGCAGGCCGAGCTGGTAGATCGGGTAGACGAACAGCGGGATCAGCACCGCGGCGGCCGGGACCAGCATCCACCACGGGGTGCGCCGTGCGCGGCCGGACGGGCCGGTGGCCGGGCGCCCGCCGCGACCGTCCACCGGCCCGCCGGGTGCGGACGAGCGGCGGGCCGGCTTGGACCGGCCCGTCTCGTCCAGCGGGATCACTGTCACTTGAAGGCCGCGTTCATCGCGGTCGCCGCCTCGTCGGTCGCCTGCTCGACCGTCGCCTTGCCGGTCACGATCTTCTCCAGCATCGTCGGTACGACCGCCTGCGCGTCGATCTTGCCCCAGCCCGGGTGCAGCGGGACGAACTTCGTGCCGGCCGCGATGGTGTCCATGAACGGCTTGAGGAACGGTTCCTTGCCGGCCAGCTCGGCGCGGGCCGAGGTGAGCGTCGGCAGGTTGCCCATCGCGGTGTACATCTGCTCCTGGTACTTCTTGCTCGCGAGCAGCTTCATGAACTCGGCCGCGAGGGTGCGCCGCTGGGTGCTCTTCATGACGCCGAGGTTGTTGCCGCCGGCGAACGCGGGCGCGACCGACCCGGGCTTGGTGCCGGGCAGCGGCACGACCGCGTACTTGCCCTTCGCCGCACCGGCCTCCACGGCGGCCCGGTTGAAGTTGCCGAGGATCGCCATGCCGGCCTTGCCGCTGGCGAACAGCTCCACCGTCTTGCCGCCGGTGAGGTCGGCGCACTGCTGCGGCGGGCAGTTGTCGGCCTTGATGAGGTCGGTGTAGGCCTTCACCCCGGCCCGCGACTGGGGCGAGTTGATGGTGGCGGTGTAGCCGGTGCCGGACTTCGTGGCGAGGTCGCCGCCCGCGTCCCACACGAACGGCAGCGCGCCGAAGGTGTACTTGCCGCCGACTGCGAGGCCGAACAGCTCCGGCTTCTTGGCCCGGATCTGCTTGGCGGCGGCGACGAGCTCCGCCTGCGAGGTCGGCGGGGCGAGGCCGAGCTCGGTGAACACGTCGGTGCGGTAGTAGAGGGCGCGCACCCCGACGTACCACGGCACGCCGTAGAGCTTGCCGTCGATGGTGGCGCTGTTCTTCAGGTCGGCGCCGAGGTCCAGCCCTTCGGCGTCCTTGCCGACCTCGGCGAGGCCGCCGGCGGCGACGTACTCGGGCAGGTCGGTGTTGCCGAACTCCACCATGTCGGGCGCGCTGGCCGGGTCGTTGAAGGCGCCCTTGAACCGTTCGCTGCGGGTGTTGACCGCGATGTAGGTGACCTCGACCGTCACGTCCTTGTGCGCGGCCTTGAACTCGGCGACGGCGTCGTTGACGATCTTCTCCTTGGGCGCGCGGTTGGGCTCGTCGAACAGCCACACCCGCAGGGCGCCGGTCTGCTTGTCGGCGCCGTCGTTCTGCGCGGGGGTGGTCGACGGCGCGCAACCGGTCAGCCCGGCGACCAGACCGGCCGAGAGGAGACCGGCGAGCGCCGTTGCGCGAAATCTCATGTGGGCTCCCTTGAGGGGTGGCGCTTACGGACCTGGTTCGTATATGGTTCGTTGAACTGGCCCCTAGCCTGAGACGCCGGTCACCTCCGCGTCAATAGGTCGGCGCTCAGAAATGCGTCCGCAGGACATCCGTTACCGTGCCGTCATCGTCGACGACCGGGATCGCCCGCCACTTGTCGAAGGCGGTGCACGGGTGCGAGATGCCCAGCTCCACCAGGTCACCGGGGCGCAGCAGACCGTCCGGGTCGGCGAGGAACAGGTGGTGGTCGTTGACCTTCGTGACCGTCAGCCGGCCGTCGCGCGGGATCGGCAGCCCCTCGTCGAAGGAGACGTCACGCTTGCCGGCGCCCAGGATCGCCAGCCCCGGCTCGGGTGCGGAAAGGACCTGCGCCCACAGCGTCAGCGCCGGGCGCAGCTCGCCGGCGACCCGGTTGAACGGGGTCCGTTCGCGGTAGAAGCCCTCGTCGTGGGACAGGTACGCGCCGCTGCGCAGCACCGTGGTGACACGGTGGCCCGCGGGCCACCGTGCGCCGGCGCCGAGGCGGGCCGCGACCAGGTCGAACCAGGCGCTGCCACCGGTCGCGACCAGCACCTCCGGGCCGAGCAGCCCGACCCTGGACAGCGCATGGACGGCCGCCCGCAGGTCATCGAGGAAGCCGGACACACCCTCGGCGCCAGGCTGGGTGCCCTCGTAGCCGGCCACCCCGGCGAGGCGCAGCGCTGGGTCGGCCTCGACGGCGGCCGCGACCGCCAGGAGCTCGTCCCGGCCGCGGCAGCCGGTACGGCCGCCGGGGTGCCCGAGCTCCACGAGGACCGGCAGCGGCAGTCCGGCGGCGGCTCGCACACCGACCGCGGAGTCGACCTGGAAGATCACCTCGAAGCCGGCCTCGCGCTCCCGCGCCAGCCACTCCAGAACGCGGCGGTCGAGCAGCTGACCGGCCACGACGACCCGGGTCGAGCCGAGGTTGCGCAGCGCGAGGACCTGGCTGGCGGTGGCCGCCGTCAGTGCCCACGCCCCGGCGGCGAGCTGCGCCCGCAGCAGCGACGGGGCCATGTGGGTCTTGGCGTGCGGGGCGAAGGCGAGGCCGTGCGCGGCGCAGAAGTCGGCCATGGTGCGCACGTTGTGCTCCAGCGCCGACTTCCGGGCCACCAGCAGCGGCCACGTGAACGCGCCGTCGAACAACCCCGGCCGGGCCGCCAGGAAGTCGCCGATCGGCACCGGGTCGGGCTGCCAGAATCCCTTGGTGCGCCAGTCCAGCAGTTCGCCGCTCATGAGATCTCCCGCTTGATTCTTCGGCCCGGAACCCGCAAGCTTCAACGAGCTACTTACGAACCGGCTCGTATAGCGCCGGAGCATAACGGAAGGACCCGCCAGTGCCGGTGCCGATGGTGATCGGGCTCGTCGTGCACGCGAGCCACCGCGGCCTGTTCGAGGACGCGGCCCGCACGCTGACGGGCGTCGCCCTCGAATGGGTGGTCTACGAGCACGAGGGCCAGATCCGGGCCGGCGTCCGCGCGTTGCTGGAGCGCCGCACCGTCGACGGCCTGCTGCTCGGCCCGGTGCCCTATGCCAGATGCCGCGACGTGCTCCCCGACGGGCTGACCGTCGCCATCACCCGCTCCGCCGGGCTCGACCTGGCGCTCGCCTGGTGCCGGGCGCTCATCCGCGGACTGCCGGCGACCCCGGTCAGCATCGACACGTTCACCCAGGAGACCGTCGACGACGTCGCCCACGCCCTCGGCCTCAACCGCGCCGACGTCGCATGCCTGCCGTTCGAACCCGAACAGTCCGTCGAGGAGATCGTCGAGTTCCACCGCGCGTTCCGGGCCAGGTCCGGCAGCGCGTACACGATCAGCGTCCGCACCGGCGTGATGGCCGCCCTCGACGGCGAGCTGCCCGTCCTCAGCGGCATCACCGGCCTCGCCACACTCCGCGCCGAGCTGCACGAGCTGGCGCTGCGCATCCAGTCGAAACGGGCCAGCGAGCTGCGGTTCGCCGCCGGGGTGTTCCTCATCGCCAACCACTCCCCCAACCTCGACCGGGCCCGCATCGGTCTGATGAACCTGCTGCTCAACACTCCCGAGCTCGCCGACGGCTGGATCGAGAACCGCGACCGGCGCGGCGTCGTCGTCTTCGCGCACCGGGCGCTGTTCGAGACCCTCACCGGCAACTGGGTGAGCCTGCCGGTCCTCGCCCGCGCCCAGGAGACCCTCGGCGTGCGGGTCGTCGCCGGGTTCGGGGTCGGCGCCAGCGCCCGCACGTGCGTCGCCCTCGCCGAACGGGCCGCCGCCCGCGCCGAGCAGGACGGTTCGCCGGTCGCGTACCTCGTCGAGGACAGCGGCGTCGTCATCGGGCCGATGGGCAGCGCCGGGACGCCGCTCACGTTCACGTACCGCGGCCACAGCGACGGCCTCGAGAGCCTCGCCCGCGGCATCGGCCTGAGCCCGGCGACACTGTCACGGCTCGCCGCGCTCGACCGCACCCTCAACGGCCGACCGATCTCCCCCAGCGACCTGGCCAGCTCGCTGGGCATCACCGACCCCAGCGGACGGCGGCTCATCCGCAAGCTCGGCGAGCACAACCTCGTCACCGCCGAAGGCAGCGCCCAGGCCACCCCGAAGGGCCGCCCCACCACGCTCTACCGGCTGACGATCAACGAGGCGATGGCCACCGATGGCGAGTGACCTCCTGCTGACCGGCGGCACTCTGCTCGAACCCTCCGGCACCTTCGACGTCGCCGTCCACGATGGACGGATCGCCGCGATCGGGCCGGACCTGCCTCGCGACGGCGCCCGCACGGTCGTCGACGCCCGCGGCCAGCTCGTCACCCCCGGCCTGATCGACCTGCACACCCACGTCCATCCCGGCGCCACCTACTGGGGCATCGACCCCGACCCCGTCGCCTGGTACTCCGGGGTGACCACATGGGTCGACGCAGGCTCGGCCGGGGCGTACACCTTGGACGGGCTACGACAGGCGGTGCGCGGGATGACCGTGCGGGTGCCCGTGCTGCTCAACATCTCCGCCGTCGGCCTCACCGGCCGCACCGGCGAGAGCAAGGACATCAACTCGTGCGACGTCGACCTCGCCATCGAGACCGTCACCGCCAACCGCGACCTCGTCGCCGGCATCAAGGTGCGCATCGACCGGGAGACCGTCGGTCGCAACGGCATCGAGCCGCTCCGCCGGGGCCTGCGGGTCGCCGACGCGTGCGGGGTGCCGCTGATGGCGCACATCGGCGCCGGCCCGCCCTCCGTCGACGAGGTCCTCGACCTGCTGCGCCCCGGCGACCTCGTCACCCACTGCGCCAGTGCCATCGCCGCAGGGGACGCTGTGGTACGTCCGTCCCTTGTGGACGCCCATCGACGTGGTGTTCGGTTCGACGTCGGGCACGGCTCGGGCGGGTTCGCGTTCGACGTCCTCGAGGCGCAGCTCGCCGCGGGGCTCGAACCGTTCAGCGTCTCCTCGGACCTGCACGCGCGGTCGCTGTACGGCCCGGTGTTCGACCTGCCGACGACGATGGCGAAACTCCTCGCCGCCGGCCTTCCCCTCGCCGAGGTGGTGGCCGCGGCGACGAGCCGTCCCGCCGCCGCCCTCGGCCTGCCCGGCGGGACCCTCACCGTCGGCGCGCCCGCGGACCTCGCCGTGTGGGACGTCCGCGACGAGCCGTTCACCGTCGTCGACGCCCACCAGCAGCGGCGCACGTCCCCCGTCCGGCTCGTCAACGAGGCCACCTACGTCGCGGGCCGGCTGCTGCCCGCCCGGCTGCCCGCCGACCCGCCGCCCTGGGTGCCGCTGACAGCCGCCCAGCGCTCGGCGCTGTCGGCGCGCGCCGACGGGCTGCGCGCGCTGCTGAACACCCCACTCGTCGGCCCTGACGACCTCGCCGAACAGTTCCCACGCCACCACTGAAAGGTTGCCACCATGCCCAAGCGGACCGTCATGACCGACCAGGCCGCACCACCCGGCGGGCCGTATTCGCACGCCGTCGTCGCCGGTGACACCGTCTACCTCGCCGGGGCCATCCCGGCACTGCCGGACGGGACGCGGGTAACCGGCCCGTTCGAGGAGCAGGCCCGGGCCGCCTTCCGGAACCTGGCCGCCGTCGCCGCCGCCTGCGGGGCGTCACTCGACCAGGCCGTCCGGGTCGGCGTGTACCTGCGGGACTTCACCGACTTCCCGGCGATGAACACGATCTACGCCGAGTTCTTCGGCCCTGACGACCTACCGGTCCGCACGACGATCCCGGTGCCGCTCGTCGGATTCGACATCGAGGTCGACGCGGTCCTCTACACGGGCTGAGCGCGCCTCTCATCGACGCCACCCGGGCACGGGCGGCCGGCGGCGGCAGCGCCCGCAGGACCCGCAGCACGTGCCCGATCCCGTTGTCCTCGCAGAACGTCACACCGGTCGAACATCAGGGGCGGGCCACGGCGGGTCATGCCGACAGTCAAGCACCGGGGTACGACAGAAAGGGCATCCCGAGCCGCTCCGCGGCCCGCGCGGCGCGCGCCCACGCCCGCCGGGCGGCCCGGGTCCGCCCCCGCAGCGCGAGATGCCGCCCGAGCACACGCCCGTACCGGGGCCGCGCCATCGGATAGGTGCGCGCGTACCGCCGCAACCGCCGCACCGCCGCCCCCTCGACAAGACGCACCGCACCCGTGTCGAAGGAGGCGCCGATCAGTGCCTGGCAGACCTCCGCGATCCCGGCCAGGGCCTCGAGCCCGTACTGCGCCGGCGTCGGCCGCGGCCCGATCAGGTCGTCGGCCACCCGCACCGCCCGCCACGCCGGACCGTGCCGCCCGGCCGCCAGGTGCATCCGCGCCTGCGCGGTGTGCAGCCGCGCCGCGTCGATCCGCGACGCGGACGGCAGCAGCGGCAGCGCCTCCGCGACCCACCCCGCGAGCGCGGGGTCGGCCGGGTCGTCGGCGAGGGTCGCCTCCAGCAGGATCAGCAGCCCCCACAGGTGCACGACCGGGTCCTGGCGCTGCCGCCCCGCTGCGACCCCCGCCGCACCCGACGCGAGGGCCTCCGCCCGCCGCCCGGTGAGGTGCTGTGCGACCCCCGCGATGAGCCTGACCTCGTCGGACCACCGGTGCAGCGGCGCGTCGGGATGCCGGGCGAGGACCCGCGCCGTGGCGGCGTCGACGGCGGCCCAGTCGGCGGTCCCGGTCCAGTACAGCCCCCCGACGATCCCGACCCAGCAGGTGGTCAGCGGGTCCGTGGTGCGGGCGGCCGCGGCGACGGCGGCCGCGAGCTGCCGGCGGGCCAGCCGGTGCAGGCCGACGGTGCCCACGACCATGCCGAGCCCGGCACGGGTCCGGGCGGTGAGGTCGGCGTCGGGGTCGCGGTCGATGTCGTTGACCGAACGCAGCGACAGCGGCAGCATCGGCCGGTGCTCGTCGAGCACCCAGTACACCTCGTTGAGCGCGAAACCGGCGGCGGCCAGCTCCCGGAACACCGAGGGACGCGCCGGCGTACCAGAGCGTAGGGGGCGGCGGACGGACCGGACGAGCTCGACGACGGTCATCGCCGCCCAGCCGGCGGCGGAGCGGGGCAGCGGCGCGCCGAGGATCGCGAAGACCTGCTCCAGCTCCCGGCGCGCCGCCGCGGCGTCGCCGAGCTGCTGGTGCGCCTCGCCGAGCAGCCGGTGCCAGCGGGCTCGGGCCAGGTCGGGCACGTCGGTGCGGCGCAGCGCGACGGCGAGGACGGCCTGTGCCTCCTTGAACGCGCCGGTCCGCCGGTACAGCATCCACAGCCGCCGCAGGTGCGCGTCGAGGTCATCGGGTGCGGCGGCGGCGACGAGCCAGTCGGTGGCGGTCCGCAGGTTCGCGGTGTCGTCGAAACCGGCGCCGGCGTAGTGCAGGGCGTGCCGCCGCCGGGTGTCGGCCTCGTCGGCCGGGTCCTCGGCGAGCCGTTGCCGCAGGTACTGCCGCAGCAGCTCGTGCATCGTGTAGCGCCCGTCGGGCCCGGCGGTGATCAGCGACTGGTCGACGAGCCCGCCCAGCAGCGGCAGCCCGGCGTCGGCGACGGCGGCCGCGGCGGCCAGGTCGAAGCCGTGCGGCACGGACAGCCGGCGCAGGGCACGCCGCTCCTCGTCGGTCAGCAGGCGCACGGAGGCGTCCAGCACCGACCGGATGCTGCGGTGCCGGGCCGGCACGTCCGGCGCGGTCGTGGACAGCAGCTCCAGGCCGCGTTCGAGCCGGTCGGCGATGGCGCCGGGCGCGGCGGCGCGCACCCACCGGGCGGCGAGCTCGATGGCAAGGGGCAGCCCGCCGACGAGCCGGCAGATCCGCGCGGCCCCGTCGACGTCGGTCTCGACGCCGGGCCGCAGCAGCCTGGCCCGTTCCTGGAAGAGCCGCACCGCCGGGTAGCCGTCGCCGGGGGTGCCCGGCGGCGGGAACGGCAGCCCGGACACCTCGACGAGCCACTCGGCGCCGAGCCCGAGCGGTCGCCGGGACGTCGCGAGCAGCTGCAGGCCGGGCACTCGCCGCAGCAGCTCGGCGAGCGGTGCCGCGGCGCCCGGCAGGTGCTCCAGGTTGTCGAGCACGACGAGGATCTGGCGGCCGGTGAGGTGCGCCACGAGCAGGTCGAGGGGGTCACGCGGCGCGGTGAGCGGCACCCCGAACGCGGTGGCGAGGTCGGCGACGACGAGGTCGGCGGCGTCGTCGGTACGGTCGATGCCGGCGAACGACACGAACATGGCCCCGGCGTCCGCTTGCGCGAGCTCCAGGGCGAGGCGGGTCTTGCCGGCGCCGCCCGGCCCGACCAGGGTGACGAGCCGGCAGGCGGGGTCGCCGAGCAGCTCCTGCAGCCGGGCCAGGTCCCCTTCCCGGCCGACCAGCGACGTGAGCGGCCGCGGGTCCGGTGCGGGTGCGGGCGCCGGCGGGGCCGCGATCGAGTCCCGCAGCGCGGTCGTCGCCGGTAAGGGCGGGACGCCGAGGTCCTCCTCCAGGAGGTAGCGGCAGGTCTCGTACTGGGCGAGCGCCGCGCCGCGCTGCCCTCCGGCGGCGAGGAACCCCATCAGCGCCCGGTGCGCCTCCTCGTGCAGCCGGTCCAGCTCCAGCATCCGCCGCGCCGCGTCGATCCCGGCCGCCGGGTCGCCGGCCTCCGCGGCCCGGCGGGCGGCGCGGTCGAGCACGAGCAGCATGTCGGCGTGCAGCGCGGCCCGCCGCGCCGCGACCCAGTCGTCGAACAACGCCGCGCCCGGCACCTCGAAGCCCTGCAGGAACTCCCCGCCGCACAGCCGGACCGCCTCCGCGGCCGGCAGCGTCGGGTCGAGCAGCGCGACGGCGTCGACCCAGACCGGGGCGCCTTCGGCGAACCCGACGGTGCGCCGGTCCACGTCGAGGTGCCCGGGCACGGCCCGGCGCAGCTTGGTCAGCACCAGGCGCAGGTTGGCCCGGGCCGTCGCCTCGGGCAGGTCGCTCCACAGCAGCCCGGCGAGGGCCGAGCGGGTGTGCCCGGTGCCGGTCACCGCGAGGTAGATCAGCAGCGCCGCCGCTTTGGCCGAGGCGGGTCCGGTCAGGGGCCGCCCGTCGAGCGCGAGGTCGGCGCGGCCGAGCGTGTGGATCGTGAGCCGTTGCTCCGTCATCGCCACCGTCACCGCTGCTACCGCTGCCGCTGTCGTCGCCATGCACGGTAACGCCCGCGCACACGTTCGGGAAACGGTCCGCACACGCTCGCCCGCCTACCTTCCCGGCCATGACTGCGAATTCGGTACATCACCTGGTGCTGCGACACGCGGACCGCCTCGCCGGCAAGGCGGCACTGCTCGACGCCGCGACCGGCGCCACCATCACCTACCGGGAGCTCGCCGACGGGGTCTCGCGGGTCGCCGCCGCCCTCACCGCCCGCGGGTTCGGCCGCGGCGACGTCCTCGCCGCGTACAGCCCGAACCTGCCCGCGTACGCGCTCGCCGTGTACGGGGCGATGGCCGCCGGCGGGACGTTCACCGGCGCCGACCCGTCGCTGACCGCCGCGGAGCTCGTCACCCAGCTCGCGGACTCGGGAGCGCGGCTGCTGGTCACGGCGCCGGAGCTGCTGGAGCGGGCGAAGGACGCGGCCGGGCGGGCCGGGGTCGGCGAGGTCCTCTGCTTCGACGAGCTCACCGGCGACGCGGTCGCCCCGCCGCCCGCCTCGCCGCCCGATCCGGTGCTTGACGGGGACGTCGCGGTGCTGCCGTACTCCAGCGGCACCACCGGACTGCCGAAGGGCGTCGAGCTCACCCACGCGGCGCTCGTCGCCAACGTAGGGCAGGCCCAGGCGGTGCTCGGGTTCGCCGAGGACGACATGATCCTCGCCGTCGCGCCGTTCTGCCACGTGATCGGGCTCAACCTGCTGCTCGCCGGTGGCCTCGCGGCCGGCGCGACCGTCGTCACCCTGCCCCGCTTCGACCTGGAGGCCTTCCTGCGCGCGATCCAGGACCGGCGGGTCACGCTCACCGTCGTCGTGCCGCCGGTCGTGCACGCCCTCGCCGGGCACCCGCTCGTCGACCGCTTCGACCTGTCGTCGCTGCGCGCGCTCGGCGTCGGCGCGGCGCCCCTGGACGCGGCGACGGAGCAGCACTGCGCGGAACGGCTCGGCTGCACCGTCAGCCAGGGCCTCGGCATGACCGAGACCGGGGCGCTGATCGCGGTCGGCGACCCGGCCGCGCCGCGCCGCGGGTCCGTCGGGCGGCCGCTGCCCGGCACCGAGACCCGCATCGTCGACCCCGCCACCGGCACCGACCTGGGCCTGGGGCGCACCGGCGAGCTGTGGGTCCGCGGTCCGCAGCTGATGCGTGGGTACCGCGGCCGCCCCTCGGAGACCGCCGCGACCCTGGACACGGACGGGTGGCTGCACACCGGCGACCTGTGCCACTTCGACGAGGACGGTCACCTGTACGTCGTCGACCGGCTCAAGGAGCTGATCAAGCATGGCGGGCACCAGGTCCCGCCGGCGGAGCTGGAGCAACTGCTGCGCATGCACCCGGCGGTCGCCGACGCCGCCGTGGTGGGCCGGCCCGACCCGGTCGCCGGGGAGGTGCCGGTCGCGCACGTGGTGCTGCGGTTCCCGGCGACCGCGGAGGAGCTGCTGGGCTACGTGGCGGAGCGGGTCGCGCCGTTCAAGCGGCTCGCCGCGGTCACGTTCGCCGCCGACCTGCCCCGCTCCGCGACCGGCAAACTCATGCGCCGGGCGTTGCGGTGAAGGCCTTGCCGGCGCGTGCGACGGGCTCTGCGGTGAGGACCTGGCTGGTCAGCATCGGGGCGACGGCGGCGGCGACCTGGGCCCTGGACGCCGTCGCGACCGCGGCCGGGGCGGGGCTCGTCGCGTCCGGCCTGCTCGACGGGATCGGCCACCGGTGGGCGCTGGCGCTGCTCGCCGCCAGCTACGTCCTGTGGGGGTGGGGGCTGGCGGTGAACCTGCGCGCCAACCAGCAGCTGCTCACCGCGACCGGGACCAGCACCAACGTGCTGTCGAAGGCCGCGCACGACCTGACCCGCCGGTGCACGCCGGACCCGCGGGCAGCCCGGGTCGCGGCGGCCGCCGGGTACACCGCCACCGAGGTCGCCAAGGAGATCCCGTACTACGCGGGCGCGTTCGGCGCGGCCCTGCTGACCGGGTCGGCGACCAGCGCCGTGCTGTTCCTCGCCGGCGCGAACCTGGGCGCCGCCGGCTACGAGTACGGCCTGGCCCGCCTCACCCGGCTCATGCTGCGCCGCCGCGGGCACGCCTCGTTCGACACCGACTGGGACCCGGGCGCGTACCTGCGCGGCTACTACGGCACCGTCGAGCCGGACGAGGTCGCTACCATCGCCTTCTTCGTCGACGCCCTGCGCGGCGCCGACCGGGACCGGCCGGTGCTGTTCTTCGGGGTCGGGCCGACCCTGCACCACGTGTTCGCGGCGGCCGGGGTCGCCTCCGAGATCCACCTCGGCGACTACCTGCCCGGCAACCTGGCGGAGATCCGGCGGTGGCTGGAGCGGGACCCCGCCGCCCACGACTGGCGGCCGTTCGTGGCGCACACCCTGCGCTGCGAGGGCACCGCCGACCCGACCGCCGAGCAGGTGGCCGCCCGGGAGGACCTGACCCGCCGGAAGGTCACCGCGCTGCTGCAGGTCGACGCCCGGCACCCGCGGCCGCTGCCGCGCACCTATCCGACCGTGGTCAGCGCGTACTGCGCGGACTCCGCCACCGCCGACCGGGCGACGTGGGCGCGGTACATGCGGCACATCACGGGTCTCGTCGAGCCCGGCGGCCTGTTCGTGACCGCGGCGCTGCGCCGCTGCCGCGCCTACACCGTCGGCGGGCGGTCCTTCCCGAGCGCGGACGTCGACGAGCACGACCTGCGGGCGGCCCTGCGTGCTGGGTTCGCCGCCCCGGTCGTCGAGGTCCACCGCGTGCCGCAGGAGTCCAGCCACGGCTACGCGGGCATCGTCCTCGCCCGCGCGAGGTCGGCACGGGCGAGGACCGAGGCGGGTCAGCCAGCGGGCCAGGCGGTGGGCCGGCCGGCGCTGTTGAATCTGCCCGCACGAAGAGACGTGAGCGTGCCGTAGACATACGACTCCGCGATGTATGGTCTGGCAACCCGCACGATCCGACCCGCAGCCGGCAACCCCAGCACCATCGCCCCGCGGGCGTAGCGGCTCGCGCTGCAACCGCGGGCGGCGACTGCGGTGACGGCTCCGGCCGCCGGCACGGGTCAGATCGCCACAGCGTGCGACACCAGCCAGTCCCCCTTCACCGGCACCATCGTGAGCACTACCCGGTTCTGGTCGACCTTCTCGCCGGTGACGTTCGTGTTGCGGCGGTACTGGTTGAGGTAGAGCAGCAGTTCGACCCGCTGCGGGCTCGCGGTCACGACACCGGAAGCGGACACCACCGCGCGGACGATCGCCTGCTCCGACGCGGCCTGCGGCTTGAGCGCGGCGGTCGTCTTCGCGTACTCGTCGGCGAACTGGCCGGTGACGAACGCCCGCCCGTTGGCGACGCTGGTGTCGAAACTGCGGTAGTCGTACGAGAAGATCGCCTGCGCGGCGGCGGTCGCGGCGGCGAGCGACTGGCGGACCGCGACGTCCCGCTGCCGTGCCTGCTCGTGCTGGTGCCAGCCGGCGCCCGCGACGGCGAGGCCGAGCGCCAGGACGGCCACGCACGCGGCGACGCCGCGACGCATGCGGAGCCTGGGCCACTTGAGTTTCGGCATCATCAACTCCCGGATCAGCCGACGAACTGGAGCCGCGAGACGAGCCAGCGGCCCGATCCGGCGTCGTGGGTGACATCAACCTGGATGCGGTAGTGCGAGGCGCGGCCGTCGGGCGCCTTCGCGTTGCGGACGGTCGCGTCGACCGCGACCAGGACGACCGCCGAGTGCCGGTCGCCGGAGACCAGCGCCGCGCGCAGCACGGTGCCGCGCGACTCGACGTTGTTCTCCACGATCGCGGCCCGCACCTGCGGCCGGCCCCGTGCGAACTCGTCGTGGAAGTCGCCGGTCGCGCCGTCGGCGATCCGCTGCAGGTCCCGGTCGACGCTGGAGGCGCTCACCGAGACGAAGTTGACCGTGGTCTGCTTCGCCGCCGCGAGGGCCTGCTGGTGTGTGCGCTCCAGCATGCGGTCGTCATACCAGCGGCTGCCGAAGACGGCGCCGGCGGCCAGGGCGGCGCACATCAGGACGGCGAGCACGACATTGCTGGGCGCGGGGCGGGTGAACCGGGTCCGGCGGCGGGTGGCGGGCGCCGGGCGGCGCGCGGCGCGCGGGTGCGGCCGGCGCGTGACCCGGCGGGTCGGCTCCGCGGGAGCATCGGGCTCCTCGACAACGGCCTCGGCCTCCTCGTCGGGCAGCACCGGCGCTTCGTCGAGGCGTTGCAGGACCGCGGTGATCGGGTCCCGGCGGCGGGGCGTGCGGCGGGTGGCGGCACGCCGCCGGACGCTGCGCGGCGGCAGCTCGCTCCCGGTGGCGCCGCCCTGCACCAGCTTCAGGGCGCGGTGCTCGTGTGCGGGCACGGATGCCCTCCTTCCAAGGTCTACGGGGCGAGCCCGGCGAGCAGGAGCTGTTTCCAGGACTGGTCCCCGGCGAGCTGGTACTGCCCGCCGGTGGTGCCGAACAGCAGCGGGTGACCGTCGGTGCCCAGCGCCAGGCCGGACGCCGGGTCGTAGCCGCCCGTCTGGGCGCCCGGGTCGCCGGGCGGGGGCGGGTCGCCGCCGCTGGGGCGCGGTACGTTGTTCGTGCCGCGGACACTGGAGCCGCGGGCCTGGTCGGCGCCGCTGCACCGGGTGGTCTGCCCGTATTTGCAGGGCGGCGGATCGTCGACGTTGAGCACCAGTCCGAGGTGTGCGGTGCCGTCGCCCGGCGTGACGGTGAAGCCGCCGGCGATGGCCATCGGATAGACGACCAGGATCTGTTCGATGCCGGCCAGGCGCCGGGTGGCGACGCCGTTGACCGAGATCAGGTTGCCCAGCAGCGTGCCGATCGTCGGGTCGAGCCCGTCCAGCAGCGCGACGAGCTGCTCGGCGGCCGGCGGCCCGTTGGCGATGAGCCGGCGCAGGTCGGCGTCGGACGAACGCAGCGTCTGGGCGAGCTGCGCCAGCCCGCTCGCCCAGGCCCGGATCGCCGCCGCGGACGCCTCCTGTGTGGTGAGCACGGTGCGGCCGTCGCGCAGCAGGGTGACCGTCTGGGGCAGGTTCGCGGTCGCCGCCTGCAGGAGCAGGTCACCGGCGTCGATGATCGTGCGCAGCGCCTGCTCGTTGCCCTCGAAGGCGGTGCCGAGCTCGTCGATGACGATCGACAGGGCGGCCGGGTCGACGGAGCGCACGAGCGCGTCGAGATTCGCCAGGAGCGTCTCGGGGGCCAGCGGGATGCCGGTGCGGCTGCGCGGGACGACCGAGCCGTCCGTGAGGTACGGGCCGGCGTCGGTCTCCGGGCGCAGGTCGAGGAACTGCTCACCGACCGCGGAGCGCTGGCCGACCACGGCCCTGGTGTCGCGGGAGACCCGCACACCGTCGTCGATCCGCAGCCGCGCCCGGGCCCCGCCGTCGTGGAGCGTGACGGCGTCGACCCGGCCGACCGGCACTCCGCGGTAGGTCACCGGCGCGTTCGGGAAGATGCCGCCGGCCTCGGCGAAGTCGGCGTAGACGACGTACCCGCGGCCGAGGAGCCGGTCGCCGAGCCCGACGTACGTGACACCGACGTAGGCGACGCCGATGAGCCCGACCACGAGGAAGGCCAGGACCTGCAACTTGGCGGCGCGTCGGATCACGGCAGCAACCCTCCGTTGAGCAGGTTCGGCAGCGGGCCCTGCTGCCCGGTGACCGCGCCGGTGACCGGCGGCAGCAGGCAGGCCGGCGGCAGGGCGGTGCCGGGTGGAAGCACGGTGCCGGGCGGGAAGACGGTGCCGGGCGGCACGATCCCACCGGGCGGCAGCAGGCTGCCGGGTGGTGCGATGGTGCCCGGCGGCAGCAGCTTGCAGCCCTCGGGCAGGTCGCAGCCAGACGGCGGCTGCCAGCCGGGCGGCAGGACCCCGCCGAGCGGCAGGCACGGCAGGGGCAGCATGCCGGGCAGCGAGGGTACGGTCGACGGCGGTTTGCCCGGCCTCTTGCCGCCGGTGGACGGGTCGTCGGTGTGCCCCGGCCGGGCGCCGGGCGCGGAGCCCGCGACGGCCGGCGGCGCGGTCGCCACCAGCAGGTTCGACAGGATCGTGGTCGCGTCGAGGTCGGCGGTCGCGCCGAGGTTGACGAAGTCGCCGACGATCGCGCCGGTGACGTTGGGCGGGAACGGGAACGTCAGCATGAAGTCCAGCGACTTCGGCAGGGCGTCGCCCGCCTTCACCAGCTGTTCGAGGATCGGCTGCAGTGAGTGCAGGACCGCCAGCGTGTCGTCGCGGCTGCGGTTGACCACCTGGGTGCCGACCCGGCCCAGCTCACCGAGGGCGGTCAGCGCGAGCGTGAGCTGCTCCCGCTGCTCCTCGAGCACGGTCAGGCCCGGCGCGAGCGAGTCCAGCGCCGTGCCGATGACGTCCCGCTGCCGGGACAGCTGCCCGGTGAGGCGGTCGAGCGAGTCGATCGCGCGGACGATGTCGGCCTTCTGCTGGTCCAGGCCGCCGACGAAGGTGTCCAGCTGGTGCAGGGCGTCCTTCGCCTCGGTCTCCCGTCCCTCCAGGGCTTTGGCCAGCTCCTCGTTGATGGTCTTCAGGTGGCTCAGGCCGCCGCCGTTGAGCAGCAGCCCCAGCGCGGCAAGCACCTCCTCGACCTCGGCCGCCCGCCTGGTGCGGGCCAGCGGCACGACCGCGCCGTCGGTCAGCCGGCCGCGCGGGGACTCGGTGGTGGGCACCTCCAGCGCGACGTACTTCTCGCCGAGCAGGCTCGTCTGCCGCACAGCGGCGGTGGCGTTCTCCGGCAGCCGCACGTCCCTGCCGATGCGCATCCGGACGCGGGCCGTCCAGCCGGACAGCGAGATCCCCTCGACGCTGCCGACGGTCACGTCGTTGACCTTGACCGCGGCCTGCGGCACAAGATCGAGCACGTCGGCGAACTCGGCCGTCACGGTGTACCCGTCGCCGGCCGGTGCGCCGCCCGGCAACGGCAGCGACGCGACGTCGGGCAGCCCGCACCCGCCCGCGAGCAGCACGACGGTGAGACCGGCGAGGGCGGTGCGCTTCATCGTGTGCCCCGCAGGATGCCGCCGACAGTGAGGTCCTGCACGGCCTCGGGCAGCTGGGGCACGACCGGCGCGCCGGACGGGGGCGCCTGCGGGGGGGGGTCTGGGGGGGCG
>NZ_JBFAJA010000079.1:0-65493 GCF_040654975.1 Dactylosporangium sp. NPDC050588
GCCGAAGCGCCGAAGCGCCGAAGCGCCGAAGCGCCGAAGCGCCGAAGCGCCGAAGAACGAGACACGAAGAGGGCCGGCGGGAGAAGATCCCGCCGGCCCTTGCCGTTGTGCAGAAGTGCGAGGTGCAGCAGTGCGAAGTGGCTACGCCTCCGCCTTGACCAGGGGTGGGGGTTCGATCAGGGGGCGTTCGGCGGGTTCGGGGTTGAAGACGCCGCCGTCGGGGTCCTCGCCTTCGTAGGTGTCGCGGACGACGTCCATCTCCGGGTGCCTGATGTCGCGGATGACGTAGCCGACCAGGACCGCGAGGGTCACCAGGCGCAGGATCGAGGCGAGGACGAACACGCCCTCCGGGAAGACCTGACGACCCGAGGCGCCCATGAGCTCGCCGTAGAACGAGACGAAGTACAAGACCTCGGCCGCTTGCCAGGCGAGGAAGGCACCCCAGCGGGGCCGGGCGAGGACCGCGAGGGGGATGAGCCACAGGACGTACTGCTGCGACCACACCTTGCCGGTGAGCAGGAACGCGGCCACGATCAGGAACGCGAGCTGCGCGAGGCGGGGTGTGGTCGGGGCGGTGAGGCCCAGGACGAGGATGCCAACGCAGCAGATCAGGAAGAGGCCGAGGTAGAGCACGTTGAGGGTGGCGTGCTCAGGATCGGTGTCGAGGTTCTGGAAGTAGGGGAACCCGTACTGGCCGGAGCCGCGCGGGAAGTGCGCGCCGATGTACCAGAGGGTGCCCCAGTCGATGCCCCGCTGGGAGTTGAAGTCCCAGAACTTGATCCAGGAGTCCCAGTAGAGGGCCGCGATGGGCACGTTGACGGCGAGCCAGGTGCCGGCGCCGACGCCGAAGGTGGCGAGGGCCTCCTTCCACTTGCCGGTGCGCAGGCAGAGGACCAGGAGGGCGCCGAGGATCAGGACCGGATAGAACTTCGCGGCCGTCGCCAGGCCGAGGAAGAGACCGGCGAGCAGTGGTCTTCGGCGGGCCCAGCACGCCATGGAGATGGCGGCGAGGCCGACGCAGAAGAGGTCCCAGTTCACGGTCGCGGAGACGAACAGCGCGGGTGCCGCGGCGAACATCGCGGCGTCCCAGGGCCTTCGGCGCCGGACGGCGAGCGTGGCGGCGACCGCGGCGATGCCGAAGGCGCTGAGCACGACCGCGTTGAGGTCGTAGAAGGTCTGGCCGGGGTTGTCGAGCGCCCCCTGCTGGCCGAGGGAGTGCACGGGCAGGCCGAGCACGCCCATGAATGCGCCGGTCAGGACCGGATACTCGACCTGGTGGTCGGCGTAGGGGACCTGGCCCTCGTTGAGGCCCTCGGCGTAGTAGAGGGCCAGCACGTCGGTGTAGCAGAAGTACTTGTACTGCTTCATGTCCGCCCAGGCGCCGTCGCGGCAGGGGGACTTCTGCATCCAGGAGAAGCTGAGCATGGCGCAGATCAGCAGCAGGACCACCCGCGCGGGGGTCCAGAACCGGTTCGGTGTCCGCACGGCGTGACTGCCCAGGGGCCCACCGATCGACTCGGAGAGGCCACCGACGAAGCGGTCGGAGGTGGCGGGCTCGTCATTCAGGCGGTGCTCGGGTCGCACAGTCGGCGGCATCGCATCACCGTACCGTCGCAACCTCCGGGGCGGGTGCACCACCCGACGTGGTTTCCTCGCCGACCCGCCGGATCGGCATCGCGAACAGCAGCACGACGGCGAGCAGGACGTACCAGTTCTCGATGAAGAATCCGAGGACGCCCTCGCCCCACGGGTCGACGGGCAGGCCCTGGTCGTACAGCGACACCATGCCCACACCGACGGTGACAGCGATCAATACGGCGAGCCATCGCCGGCCGGCGTCGAACAGGACGACGATGGCGGGCGCGAACCAGTAGATGTGGTGGATCCAGGTGATCGGGCTGGCCAGGCAGCCGACGAGGCCTGCGATGGTGAGCCCGACGAGCTCGTCGCCGGCGAGCGCGGCGCGGCGGGCCCGCCACAGGCCGACGCCGACGACGGTCAGCACCAGCAGCACCCACAGCCAGCCGGGGGCGTCATACCGGGCGAGCAGCCCGCGCAGCGACTGGTTAGGGATGTACGCCGTCTTGCCGATCCCCTCGCCCTTCCACAGCGTGTCGGTCCAGAAGTCCCACGAGGCGCGGGGCGCGACCGCGGCGGCCAGCAACGTGGCGGCGGCGGCGCTGACGATCGCCGTGATTCCCGCCCGGTACCGGCGGCTGACCAGCAGATACACGATGAAGATCGCCGGGGTGAGCTTGATGGCGGCGGCGAGCCCGATGAGCACACCCGCCCACCGGCTCCGCCGCGGCAGCAGCACCAGCAGGTCGCCGAGGATGAGCACGATCAGCAGCACATTGATCTGGCCGAAGCTGAACGTTTCACGGATCGGCTCGAGCGTGGTGAACACGACGGTCGACAGCACCAGCGCGAAGGTCAGCGACCAGCCGTGCCGGCGGGCCGCCGGGGCGACGAGCCAGTACGTGGTGATCAGCAGGCCGGCGCAGGCGAGGATCGCGTAGACGGTGACGGCGGCGTTCTTCGCCAGCAGCGCGAAGGGGACCAGCACCATCGCGCCGAACGGCGGATAGGTGAAGCCGAGCTCGCCCTGCGTCATGTCGGGTTTGGTGAACGTGTAGAGGTCGTGCCCGTCGAGCCACCAGTCGACGGCCTGCCGGTAGATCTTGAGGTCGTAGAAGTGGTGCCGGATGCCATACCACCAGTGCGCGTAGGCCACCAGCGCTATGAGCAGCGCGAGCAGCCCCCACCGGACGGCCTTCAGCCTGCCCGCTTCCAACGGACACCCCCAAACGACAGCGGCCACGGTCCCGGCGAACATACCGCCGTTACCGTGGCCGCACATCTTCGGCCTACCTTGATCAGCGTCTTCGTGTCGGCGTGGGGAAGATGCCGCCACCGATGCCGCCCGGGCCCGGGCTCTGCGTGTCACCGGGGTTGCCGCCGTTGCCGTTCCCATTGCCGTTGCCGTTCCCCGGACCGCCCGGGAGGCTCGGTTCGACCGGGAGGCTCGGCTGCGGCGAGATGCCGGTGCCGACGTCCTGGTTGCCGACGTGCTTCGGACCCGGGAAGTTGATCTTCGGCTGCTTCATGATGGCCTCGGCCTTGTCCATGAAGTCCTGCCAGATCGGGCCGGGCAGGTTACCGCCGATGACGCCCTTGCCGCTGCTGTCGACGATCTTCTGCTCTTCGGCCTTGTTGCCGACCCACACCGCGGTCGCCAGGCCCGGCGACTTCTTGCCCGGGTCGTAGGCGGTATAGCCGACGAACCACGCGTGCGCGTTGGCGGTGGTGTCGCGCAGCTGCCAGGTGCCGGTCTTGCCGGCGATCTGGCGGCCGTCCTTGAGCTTCAGGTTGTAGTGCTTCGGCACGCCCTGCAGGACGGTGTTGAGGTCGTCGGCCATCTGGTCGGTGAAGCCCGGGATGCGCTTCGGGTTGATCACCTCGCCGTAGGTCTTCTTGCCGTCCTCCCACACCTCCTTCAGGAAGTGGGTCTTCGCCGCGACGCCGCGGGCGGCGAACGTGGCGATGCCGCCGGCGTGCTCCAGCACCGTCACCGGGTACTGACCGAAGGCGACCTCGGTGTTGAAGTACTTCGGGAACACGTCGGAGCCCTTGTTGGCCACGAGGTCGATCTTCTTGGACTTGTTGTCGACGTTGGCCCACATGTCGGTGATGCCGGCCGCGCGGGCGGTGTCGATCACCTTCGCCGGGCCGACCTTCTCGGCGAGCGCGAAGAACGGCACGTTGAGCGACATGACGGTGACCTCTTCCAAGGTGCACCACTTGCCGTCGCCCGACTTGCACTTCGGCGACGAGACCGCGCCCTCACCGGCGTTCTTGACCGGGTTCTTCGCGGTCCGGCCGCTGGCCGGGAACTGCTGCGGCGAGTCGCCGTTCCAGTAGGAGTCGATCGTGTAGCCGGCCATCAGACCGGTGGCGAGGGTGTAGACCTTGAACGTCGAGCCCGGCGGGTGGCCGCCGCAGCAGCTGTCTTCGCCGTTGCTGAGCACCGGGTCGTTGTAGTAGCCGGCGAAGTCGCCACCGTTGCCACTGTCGCCGCCGTAGTAGGCCTTGACCGCGCCGGTGCCCGGCTCGACGGCCACGAGCGCGGCCTGCAGGTTGCCCGGGTACTTGTTGATCCGCGACTCGGGGTTGCGGCTCGCCTCCTGGACCGCGGCCTGCTGCAGCTTCTGGTCGACGGTCGTGACGATCTTCAGACCACCGTTGCGGATCTTGTCGAAGTTCTTGCTGCCGTCGGGGTCGACACCCTCATACAGCGGGGCGTTGGTCTTCGGGTCCTTGAGCGCCGCGACCTCGTCGAGCACGTGGTGCACGATCAGGCCCTCGGGCTTGTCCATGCTGCCCTGCGTCTTGACCGCGTTGGCCCGGGCGACGGCCGGCGCGATGACCGTCGTCGGGTAGGCCATCTTCGTGTCCGCCTCTTCGGGCTTCACGAACTTGAGCGAGAGCATCTGCCCCTTGATGTAGTTGAACCGATCCGTCGCCTGCTGCTTGTCGATGTTCGGATCGAAGGGGCTGCCCTTGGCGTTGTTGCCCTCGGGGTTCTTGATGATGCCGGCCAGGACCATGCCCTCGGCCATGCTCAGTTCCTTCGCGGGCTTGTTGAAGTACGCGATGGATGCCGCCTGGATGCCGTACGCCCCTCGCCCGAAGTAGACGATGTTGAGGTACATCTCCAGGATCTTGTCCTTCTCGAACTCCTGGTTGAGCTTCAGCGCGATGACGGCCTCGCGCAGCTTCCGCGCGTAGGTGACGCCCTCGAGGTCGGCCCAGTGGCGCGCGTACTGCTGGCTGATCGTCGAGGCGCCCTGCCGGTCGCCGCCGGTCACGTTGTTCCACGCCGCGCGGACGACGCCTTTGTAGTCGACGCCGTCGTTGGTGTAGAAGCTGTTGTCCTCGGCCGCGACGACGGCGTGCTGCACGTCGAGCGGGATCTCCGTGATCGGGATGACCGTGCGGTTCTTGTCGCCGATGCGGCCCATCGGGGTGACGCCGTCGGCGTAGTAGATCGTGGTCGACTGCTCCATGGCCAGGTCCTCGGGCAGCCCGACCTGGTCGAAGTAGTAGGTGCCGCTGACCATGCCGATGCCGGCGATCATGATGAACGAGGCGATCGCGGCGATGACGATGTTGCGGCGGCGCCGGCGCTTGGCCTTGGCGCTGCTGCTCCGGCCCCGGCCAGGGCCGCTGCCGCCGGCACCACCGGGGCCGTCGGGGCCACCCGGGCCGCCTGGACCGCCCGGCCCGCCGGGACCGTCGCCGAAGCCCTCGGCACCCATCGACACCGACGCGCGGCCGACGGTGGCCCGGCCGACCGTCGCACGGCCGGCGGAGGAGCCGGGCACCGACGCGGACCCGGACACGGAGGCAGAGCCAGACACCGAGGCGGAGCCGGAGACGGACGCCGACCCGACCGACGCCGACCCGGACGCGCCGGACACCGGCACGGACGCGCGCCCGGTGCGCGGCTCGTCGCCGCCCGGGCGCCCTACGCTGGCGCGGCCGACCGTTGCCCGGCCTGCGGCACCGGCGCTCGGCGCGGGTGGCGGCAGGGCAGGCGGCGGTGGAAGGGGCGGCACGCCGAAGTCGTCACCGTCTGGTCCCGGAAAGGATCCAGGAACCTGCGCCCGGCCCGAGGGGGAGTTGGTCGGGTCACCGTAGTTCATTCGTCCCACCTTGCCGGTTGCGTCGTTGTCGCATGCTCCGTCGCCACCATGTCTGTGAGCTGAGGCACTCGTCGGTCAGGTCTCAAAGTCTGCGGTCCCGGGCGTCAAGCGGCCGTGAGGCCGCGAGGTCACCGCTCGTCAGGGCATCGATGCAAATCGGCCCGCAGCGATCGCGGGCCAGGTTCACTCGGCCGCCCCTCCTCGGGCCCGCGTCGTTGACCGACCGCCGGCTCCATCGTCCGATCCGGCCGTCAGGCCGTCGCGACCCAGAAGATATTGCTCCACGAGGTGGTTCCAGCCGCAGGCGCGACAGACCTCCACCACGTAGACGTGAAACTCACTCAGCGTCATCGCCAGGAGTGGCAGCTCGGTCAGGCGGCGAGCCTGACCCGACGACTGCCGCAGCTCATCCCCATAGATGTAATGCACATGGGTGAGGTTCTCCCGGCGGCACACCGGGCACAGCTCCTCCGTCGGCTCACCGTGGAACTTCGCTGCGCTCTTCAGGTATGGCGACGCGTCGCACACCTCATAGGTGCCGACACGCCCGGAATGCACCTCACGCAGCAGGGCGCGTCTCCGCAAGGAGAAGTCGACCACCTGACGCTGGGTACGCATGCGCCGAGGGTACGCGGTCCCGCGCCGCTCGGCGACATCGGTCACGATCGGTAACCGTCGGATAGACGATCAGAGGTGTGGTCCAGGCCACTTGGTCACGCGCGTTGCATCCGTTCGGCTGGGGGCCTACCGTTGCGATGTATCGGGCCGATACATCGGATCGGGTAAACGGAGGGAGGCCGGGAATGCTCGAACTGGCGATCCTGGGTCTCCTGCACGAGTCCCCGATGCACGGTTACGAGCTGCGTAAGCAGCTCACGACCAAGCTGGGCGCGTTCCGGGCCGCGATCAGCTACGGCTCTCTCTACCCCACACTGCGCCGTCTACAGACGGACGGCTGGATCACCGAAGGTGCCCCGCCGACTGGCATGCCGGCGTCACCCGACGAGGTCCCGTTGCTCACCGGCAAGCGCGGCCGCGTGGTCTACACGATCACCGCCGAGGGCAAGGAGCGCTTCCAGGAGCTGCTCACCGCCGCCGGCCCCGAGACCTATGACAGCGAGGCCGGCTTCGGCGTCCACTTCGCCTTCTTCGCACGCACCGACCCGGCGACCAGGTTGCGGATCCTCGAGGGCCGCCGCCGCCGGGTGGAGGAGCGTCGCGAGGGCATGCGCGACGTGCTGAGCCGGGCCGCGGAGCGGCTCGACGCCTACACCCTGGAGCTGCAACGCCACGGCCTGGACGCGTGCGAGCGCGAGGTCCGCTGGCTCGAAGAGCTCATTGCGAACGAACGCAATGGCACCACCCCTCAGCCGCCTTCGGCAGATCCGGAGCGGTCATCGTGAACAACAAGAAGGAGGCATCCGCGATGGGCTCCGTCCGCGTTGCCATCGTCGGTGTAGGCAACTGCGCCTCGTCCCTGGTCCAGGGCGTGGAGTATTACCGCACCGCCGACCCGAATGACCGGGTACCGGGTCTCATGCACGTCAAGTTCGGCGACTACCACGTCGGTGACGTGCAGTTCGTCGCCGCGTTCGACGTCGACGCGAAGAAGGTCGGCCAGGACCTCGCGGCCGCGATCAGCGCCAGCGAGAACAACACCATCCAGTTCTGCGACGTGCCGCCCACCGGCGTGACCGTCCAGCGCGGACCGACCCTCGACGGCCTCGGCCAGTACTACCGCGAGATGGTCGACGAGTCCGACGAGCAGCCGGTCGACGTGGCCGCCGCGCTGCGCGAGGCTCAGGTCGACGTGCTCGTCTGCTACCTGCCGGTCGGCTCGGAGCAGGCCGCCAAGTACTACGCCCAGGCCGCCATCGACGCGGGCGCCGCCTTCGTCAACGCGCTCCCGGTGTTCATCGCCTCCAACCCGGAGTGGGCGCAGAAGTTCACCGACGCCGGGCTGCCGATCGTCGGCGACGACATCAAGAGCCAGGTCGGCGCCACGATCGTGCACCGCGCCCTCGCGAAGCTGTTCGAGGACCGCGGCGTCGAGCTGCTGCGCACGTACCAGCTCAACTTCGGCGGCAACATGGACTTCATGAACATGCTGGAGCGCACCCGCCTGGTCTCGAAGAAGATCTCGAAGACCCAGTCGGTGACCTCGCAGATCCCGCACGAGATGGCGAAGTCCGACGTCCACATCGGCCCGTCGGACCACGTGCCGTGGCTCGACGACCGCAAGTGGGCCTACATCCGCCTCGAGGGCAAGTCCTTCGGCGACACCCCGCTCAACGCGGAGCTGAAGCTCGAGGTCTGGGACTCGCCCAACTCGGCCGGCGTCATCATCGACGCGCTGCGCGCCGCGAAGATCGCCAAGGACCGCGGCATCGGCGGCCCGATCCTGTCCGCGTCGAGCTACTTCATGAAGTCGCCGCCGGTGCAGTACAACGACCACGACGCGCACCAGTCGGTCGAGCAGTTCATCGCCGGCGAGATCGAGCGCTGAACCACTCCTTATAACTAGGAACGCCCCTCTCCGGACCACCGGAGAGGGGCGTTTCTCATGACAGGCCGAACTCGCGCTCGATGCGGACCTTGGCCTCCAGCTCCAGCAGCACCTTCTTGCGCCAGATGCCGCCGCCGAACCCGACCATCTTCCCGTCGGCGCCGACCACGCGATGGCACGGCACGATGATCGGCAGCGGGTTGCGGTTGCAGGCGACCCCGACCGCCCTGGCCCCGTCCGGCTCGCCGACCGCGGCGGCGATCTGCCCGTACGTGCGCATCTCCGCATACGGGATGGCCCACAGCGCCCGCCAGACGGCCCGCTCGAACTCCGACCCGCCGCGCACCGACAGCGGCACCGTGAACGGCGCCGACTCCCCGCCGAAGTAGCCGGTCAGCTCCTCGATGGCCCGCTCCAGCACCGGATCGCCGGCGGGGGCGAGCGGACCGGCCGCGCCTCCGAAACGCACCGAGCACACACCGGTGTCGTCCACCGCGATTCCGACCGAATCGATCGGCGCCTGCATCTCCGCCCAACGCACGCGTCAATTGTGCCCGAAAACGCGAGTGTCAGATTTGCGTCGGATGGATACCCTGCTAGTTCCAACGGGGAGGGGGCGCGATGGATGTGGTGTTCCTGGTCGTCGGCGGCCTGGGCGTCCTCGTGCTGGCCTTGTCGCTGTTGCTCGGCGACCTTTTCCATTTCGACGTCGACCATCCGGACGCCGGCGGCCTGTTCTCATTGCCGGCGATCGCCGGGTTCATCGGCGCGTTCGGATTCGGCGCGGCGATCGTGTCGGCGCTCGGCGTCCCGGGGGGCTCGGCCGTCGCCGCCCTCTGCGGCATCGCGGCGGCCTTTCCGACGGCCTGGTTCGCGACCCGGCTCGCCCGGATGGCGATGAACATGCGTACCGACGCGACACCGACGCAACGGGACATGATCGGCACCATCGGCGTCGTCGTCACCCCCATCTCCGTGAACGGTTTCGGCGAGGTGCGGATCTCCCTCGGCGGACAGCCCGTGAAGCTCAGCGCCCGCGCGGACCATCCGATCGCGCTCGGCGCGCGGGTCCTCGTGGTGGAGGCGACCAGTTCCACCAGCGTGATCGTCGAAGAAACCCCTTTGTAGGTCGAGTAAACCCTTTTTCAAGAAGGGACGTACATATGAATACGGTCCTGCTCATCGCGATCGGCGGCGGCGTGCTGCTGATCCTCTTCCTGATGCTGTTCATCGTCGCGCGGATCAAGGTCGCCGGCTCCAACGAGGCATTCATCATCACCGGCCGCAAGGGCAAGTCGGTGCAGGCGCTCGACGGGTCGCGCTCCACCGACCTGTCCGGGCAGAAGGTCGTCATGGGCGCCTCGGTGTTCGTGGTGCCGATCGTGCAGAAGCTCCAGGTCCTGGACCTGTCCAGCCGCCGCATCCACGTCGAGATCACCGGCGCGGTCAGCAAGCAGGGCATCCGCGCCAACCTGCAGGGCGTCGCGATCGTCAAGGTCGGCGGCACCGAGGACGCGATCCGCGCCGCCGCCCAGCGGTTCCTCAACCAGCAGCAGGGCATCGACCTGTTCACCAGCGAGGTGCTCGCCGGCGCGCTGCGCTCGATCGTCGGCCGGCTCACCATCGAGGAGATCATCCGGGACCGAACCGCGTTCGCCAGCGCGGTCGCCGAGGAGGCGGAGCACTCGCTGACCAACCAGGGTCTGGTGCTCGACACGTTCCAGCTCCAGGACATCCTCGCCGACGGGTCCTACCTGAAGGACCTCGGCCGCCCGGAGGCCGCCCGCGTGCTGCGGGACGCCGCGATCGCCGAGGCGCACGCCCGCCAGGCGGCCGAGTCGGAGCGGCTCAAGGCGGAGGAGGCCATCGCCGAGGCCAACCGCAACCTGGCGCTCAAGCAGGCCTCCATCCAGGCGGAGATCGACGCCGCGAAGGCCCGGTCCGCCGCGGCCGGCCCTCTCGCCCAGGCCGAGCGCGAGCAGGTCATCCTGGCCGAGCAGCAGAAGGTCGCCGAGCGCAACGCCGAGCTCAAGCAGCGCCAGCTCGACACCGAGGTCCGCAAGCCGGCCGACGCCGAGCGCTACCGGGTGGAGCAGGAGGCGGAGGCGGCGAAGAACGCCGCGATCTTCAAGGCCGACGCGCAGCGGCAGTCCGTCATCGCCGCGGCGCAGGGCTCCGCCGAGCAGGCCCGCCTCACCGGTGAGGGCGAGCGGTCCCGCCGGGCCGCGCTCGCCGAGGCCAACGCGATCGAGGGCGCCAAGGAAGGTGAGGCGGAGCAGCGCCGGCGCGTCGCGATCGCCGAGGCCCTGGAGCGGGAGGGTTCCGCCGAGGCGTCGGCGATCCTGGCCCGCGGCCAGGCCGAGGCCGAGGCGATGAAGCTCAAGGCGGACGCGTTCGCCGCATACGGCGAGGCCGCGATCCTGGACCTGCTGGTGCGGGTGATGCCGGAGGTGGTCAAGGCCGCGAGCGAGCCGATGGCCAACATCGACAAGATGACCGTCATCTCCACCGACGGCGCGTCGTCGCTGACGAAGTCGGTCGCCGGCAACGTCGCCCAGGGCCTGCAGCTCAGCACCGACCTGACCGGCATCGACCTGGCGAAACTGCTCGGCCGTCTCAGCGGCATGGTCGCGGACGAGCCCGCCAACGGCCGCGCCGCGGTCGAGGCGCCGAAGCCCCGGCAGGCCTGACAGACCCCGTCGACGGCCGAGCCGCCGTCGACGCGCCGGAGCCGTGGGTGAGCCCGCCGACCGCGGGCCCGCCCACGGCCGAGGTGCGGTCAAGCCGCCAAAGGGCTGAGCGAGCCGTAGGCTTTTGGCGTGTCCACCGCCACCGCAGCCGCTCATCCACAGTCCCACTTCGTACGGGCGGTCCTGCGGCAACGTGGCTTCCGCCGCCTGCTCGGCGTGCGGATGGTGGCGCAGATCGGCGACGGCCTGTTTCAGGGCGCGCTGGCCGGCACGGTGTTGTTCAACCCGGAGCAGCGCGCCGGCGGCATGGCCATCGCCGCCGGCTTCGCCGTCCTCCTGCTGCCGTATTCGCTGATCGGGCCGTATGTCGGGGTGTTCCTCGACCGGTGGCGGCGGCGCACGATCATCCTGCGGGCCAACCTGCTGCGCGCCGTCCTGGTGCTGCCGATCGCGCTGTACATCTGGCAGGGGCACGAGTCGCCGGTGCCGTTCCTGCTGGCGCTCGTGGTCACCGGGTTGAACCGGTTCTTCCTGGCCGGGCTGTCCGCGGCGACCCCGCATGTCGTCGACGACCACATGCTGGTGACCGCCAACTCGTTCGCCGCGACGCTCGGCTCCCTCAGCTTCTCCCTCGGCATCGGCGTCGGCGCGACACTGATCAAGACGGTGCTGGCCACGTCGTTCCACGGCTATGCGCTGGTCGCCTCGATGGCGGCCGCCTTCTACCTGGCGTCCGCGCTGATCGGCCGGTCGTCGTTCGCCGCCGACGAGCTGGGGCCCGACGCCGCGCAGCAGACCAAGAGCTCGATCCGGCAGGCGGTCGGCGAGGTCAACCGCGGCACCGTCGCCGGGGTCCGCCACCTCGCCGCGAAGCGCGGCGCCGCCTATCTCGTCCTGGTGCAGGCGGTGTTCCGGCTGCTGTACGGCGTGGTCCTGCTGGCCTGCCTGCTGCTGTTCCGCTCCGTGTTCAACACCGGCAGCGAGGTCAGCGACTCCTTCGGTACCATCGCCAACGCCTTCGCCGCAGGCGGCGTCGGGATGCTGCTGGCGTCCTTCGTGACCCCGCCGGTGGCCCGCCGGATGGGCGGCTGGCGCTGGGTGACGGTCGTGCTGGCGGCCACGGGCGCGGCGATCCTCGGCTTCGGGCTGCCCTTCGACCCGGTGCTGCTGCTCGGGGCGGTCTTCGTCACCAGCCTCGCGGCCCAGGCGATCAAGATCGTCACGGACACGTCACTGCAGCACGAGTGCGCGGACGAGTTCCGCGGGCGGGTGTTCAGCATCAACGACACCGCGTTCAACATCATGCTGGTCGCCGGCATGTACATCGGCGCGCTGACCCTGCCCTACACCGGCCAGTCGGCGGTGGTGCTCAGCGGGGTGGCGATCTGCTACGTGCTGACCGCCGTGGGCTACGCGGTGCTCGGCGGCCGGTGGGCCCGCCGGGTCGGCGACGACATCGCACAACCCGGCGGGAAACAGCTCACGTATCCGTAGCCTCAGCTGTCCTTCTTCGCCTGCACCTGGGTCGTCGTGTTCGAGAACGACAGGATGCTGCCGCTGCACGTGTACTTGCTCGGCGTGTCGTCAGCCTCGAACTGCTGCTCCTCGCTGTTGCCCGTGGACGGGACGGCGACCACCATCTTGCCGGTGGCCTGCACGTCCTCGTACACGATGCTGCCGCTGGTGGTGTGCACCGTCGCGGTGACGGTCGCGTTGACCGTGGCCGTGATCGCCACCGTTGTGCCGGAGATCGTCGGGTTGGCCTTGTAGACGCTGTCCTTGTAGGTCTCGGTGTAGGTGCCGTCGGCGTTGAACTTCAGCTTCGAGCCGTTCTTGTCCAGCGTGAGCTTGAGGCCGCCCTCGACACCATCCATCGGCGTTGTCGAGCTGTAGCTGGTGGTCGTCCAGGAGCCGATCAAGCACGAGTCGATCGCCGCGCTCGGCTTGGCGCTCGCCCCGGCGCTCGCACCGGCGGTGGTGGTCTTGCCCGGGTCGGCGACGTTCTTCGGGTCCTCGTCCTTGCCGCGCAGCGCGACCACGGCGACGATCGCGATCACGAGGACCACGACCACGCCGGACAGCGCGATCAGCGGCATCATGAACTTGTTGCGCCGCGGCGGGGTCGGCGACGCGCCGTACTGACCGCCGTAGGTCGCCGGCGGGAACGCCGGCGGTCCGCTGACCTGGCCGGGGTAGGCCGGTCCGCTGACCTGGCCGGGGTAGCCCGGCTGGCCGCTGACCTGGCTGGGATAGCCCGGCCCGCTGACCTGCTGGTCGGGGAACGAGGGTCCGCTGCTTTGGTAGCCGGCATAGGGCGCGCCGTACGAGTCGCCACCGTAGGGCGAGCCGCTCACCGGCGGTTGCGGCGCCTGCGGGACGCCTCGATAGGTGCGGCACTGCGTGCAGTAACCGTTCGTATCAATGCCCATGCCGCCGCAGGTAGGACACGGCTGCATGTCTGCCTCCAGAGTTTTTCAGGGGTGGCCGGGCCCACAACCGTGGGTGCGGCCGAAAAGGGGGGAACGTGTAGCGACGGTAGCTGACCCGGTCTACGTGCAGAACCGGCTGAATCGCCACATGCACGACCCAACCGGGGTCAGAGTTCTGACAGCGTTGAACCTGCCCCGAGTCCTCCAGGAGAATGTGAGCCGTGCCTCAGCCGCTGGTCGTCGTCTTCGCCGGAACGTCGTGGGACGGGGTGACCGGCTCTGACCGGCTGCTCGCCTCGGCGCTCACCTCACATGCTGACATTCTCTGGGTCGATCCGCCGATCTCTGCGGCGACTCCGGACCGATACCGTTACGGCGCCTCCCGCCTGGGCGTCTCCCCGCAGATCCGTCAGGTGTCCGACGGTGTGACGCGGCTGACGCCGCGGGTGCTGCCGCTGCACACCCGCCCCTACATCAAGGTCAGCACCGCGGCGCTGATCCGCTCGCAGACCCGCTGGGCGCTGCGCAAGCTCGACCGCCGGCCGGCCGCGGTGATGGCGTGCAACCTCGTCGACGTCCTGCGCAGCTGGGGTCCCGGGGTGGCCAAGGTGCTCTACGGCACCGATGACTATGTCGCCGGCGCGGAGCTCATGGGGCACGACGCGGCCCGGGTCGCCGAGGACGAGCGACGCCAGCTGGACAACGCCGACCTGGTCGTGGCGGTTTCCACGGTACTGGCGGAGCGCTGGACGGGACTGGGCGCCAAGCGCGTCGAGCTGATCCCGAACGGCGTGCAGACCTCGGCGTACCGGACCCCGGGCGAGCCGGCCGAGCTCCCGAAGCCGCTCACCGGGCCCGTGGCGGGGGTGATCGGCCAGTTCTCCGACCGCACCGACTTCGAGCTCCTCGCCGCCCTGGCCGACGACGGCGTGTCGCTGCTGCTGGTCGGGCCGCACGACGCCCGCTGGGAGCCGGACCGTTTCCCGGCGCTGACCGAGCGGCCCAACGTCGTCTGGGTCGGGCGGCAGCCGTTCGAGTCGCTGCCGACATTCCTGCGGCATATCGACGTGGGCGTCACGCCGTACCGTGACACGCCCTTCAACCGGGCGTCGTTCCCGCTCAAGACGCTGGAGTATCTCGCGGCCGGGAAGCCGCCCGTGAGCACCGACCTGCCGGCGGTGCACTGGCTCGACACCCCCCTCGTGCGGATCGCCGGCACTCCGAAGGCGGTGGTCGCCGCGGTACGGGAGGCGGCGGCCGAGGCGCACGACCCGGCGCTGGTGGCCCGGCGGCAGGCGTTCGCCGAGCAGCACTCGTGGGCGGAACGGGCGAAGGCAATGGCGGTGGCCCTGCCGCTTTGAACCGTTTGTAATCGTATGATCACATAATGTCATCACCTCCACCGCCTTTGTCCGCTTCGCCGCCGGATCCCGATTCCGGGCACGACCCTCGAGGCGCTCGCGACCCTCGCGGCGCTCAGGACCCTCGCGGTCCACGCCGGTTCGAGCTGGAGTCGGGTCCGCCGGCGCGGCCGTCGCTGCCGTCCCGTGCGCACGATCCCGACGCGTACGAGGAGTACGAGTACCGGGAGCCCGTGTACGGGTTCCCGTCCTTGGCGTCGGCCGCCCATCAGCCTTCGTCCGAGCACGAGGTGCCGGACTACGAGCCGCCGCGGCCCGGTGCGCCGCGGCCGCAGGAGCTCGCCGAGCCGTTGCCGCCGTCGGCGCCGGACCCGACCCTCCCCGCGTGGCTGCGGCCGGCGTACACCGCCGATGACGTGCCTGACTTCCATCCACCGGGCGAGTCCCGGCATGGTGCTTCCCGCGGCCCTTCGCAGGGCCCCTCCTTCGATCAGCAGCCACCCGGTCCCGCCGGTCCCGCCGGTCCGGCCGGTTCCGGCCCGGGATCCGGCCCTGCTTCTGGTGGCCCGCCCGGGCAGCGCAAGCGGCGGCGCTGGGTCATCCCCGTCGTCGGCGGGGCCGCCGCGCTGCTGATCCTGAGCGGGGCCGCCACCGTCCTGCTGTACGTACGGGCCAACGACTCGGTCGACACCACCGCCGGTCCGGTCGTCTCCGTGGCGGCGTCGACGGCCGAGACGGGCACCCAGAGCGCACCGAGCGCCGGCGACGGCACGAGTCGCGGTCCCGCGGCCGGACCGAACGGCGCGGCATCCCCGTCGGCTCCCGGTGCGGGCGTGACGTGCACGTACTCGCCCGCGGACCGCGGCGGCGGCGAGCCCCGCCTGGTGGCCACGCCCGCGCCGCGCGCGACGCTCACCGGCAAGCCGAACGCCACGCTGGAGACCAACCTCGGTGCGATCGGGATCCAGCTGTACGCCGACCGGGCGCCCTGCACGGTCAACTCGTTCGTCCACCTGTCCCGCGACGACTTCTACAGCGACACGCCCTGCCACCGGCTCACGACCGAGGGGCTGTGGGTGCTGCAGTGCGGCGACCCGGGCGGCACGGGGACCGGCACGCCCGGCTACCAGTTCGGCGAGGAGAACCTGCCGACGACGCTGCCACCGTACCCGCGGGGCACGCTCGCCATGGCGAACGCCGGGCCGGGCACGAACGGCTCGCAGTTCTTCATCGTCTACAAGGACAGTGCCATCCCGCCGGACTACTCCGTGTTCGGCCAGGTGACGAGCGGTCTGGACCTGCTGGACCGGATCGCCGCCGCCGGCACCACCACGGGGGGTGCCGACGGCGCGCCGAAGCTGGCCGTGAAGATCACGGAGATCAGGGTTTCGTGAGGCCCTCGGCGGCAGCCCAGCGCAGCAGCTCGGCCTCGGCCTCGTCCCGGTCGAGCGGGCCGCGCTCCAGCCGCAGCTCTTTGAGGTGCCGCCAGGCTCGACCCACGAGCGGGCCGGGCGGCACCCCGAGCAGTTCCATGATCGCGTTTCCGTCGAGGTCGGGCCGGACGCGGGCCAGGTCCTCCTCGGCGGCGATCCGGGCGATCCGGGCCTCCAGCGCGTCGTAGTCGGCCGCGAGCTGCGCCGCCTTGCGCCGGTTGCGGGTCGTCACGTCCGACCGGGTCAGGCTGTGCAGGCGCGACAGCAGCGGCCCGGCGTCGGTCACGTAGCGGCGCACCGCCGAGTCGGTCCACTCGCCGCGGCCGTACCCGTAGAAGCGCAGATGCAGCATGACCAGCTCTGAGACGTCCGAGATCACGTCCTTGGGGAACTTGAGCGCCTTCATCCGCTGTTTGGTCAGCCGCGCGCCCACGACCTCGTGGTGGTGGAAGCTGACGCCGCCGTCCGGGCCGACCGCCTTGGTCGCCGGCTTGCCGACGTCGTGCATCAGGGCGGCCATGCGCAGCGTGAAGTCCGGGCCGTCGCTCTCGTGGCCGATGGCGTTGCGCACGACGATCAAGGTGTGCTCGTAGACGTCCTTGTGCTGGGCGTGCTCGTCGATCTCCAGCTTGAGACCGGTCACCTCCGGCAGGAACGTCTCGGCCAGGCCGGTGTCGACCAGCAGCCGCAGGCCCGTGATCGGGTCGGCGCCGCACATGAGCTTGACGAACTCGTCGCGGATCCGCTCGGCCGTGATCCGTGCGAGGTCGCCGGCCATGGCGGTCATCGCCGCGCGCACCTCGGCCGCGACGGTGAACTGCAGCTGCGCGGCGAACCGTGCGGCCCGCAGCATCCGCAGCGGATCGTCGGCGAACGACTCCTCCGGGGCGCCCGGCGTGCGCAGGACACGCTCGGCGAGGTCGGTGAGGCCGCCGTACGGGTCGGTGAACTCGTGCCCCGGCACCGAGACGGCCATCGCGTTGACGGCGAAGTCACGGCGGCGCAGGTCGTCGACCAGGTTGTCGCCGTACTGGACGATCGGGTTGCGGCTGACGCGGTCGTAGGCGTCGGCGCGGAACGTGGTGACCTCGATGCGCAGGCCCTTGCGGGCGAGCCCGATCGTGCCGAACTCCTGGCCGGTCGTCCACACCGCCTCGGCCCAGCCGTCGATGATCCGCAGCGTCTCCTCGGGCCGGGCGTCGGTGGTGAAGTCCAGGTCGTCGCCGAGGCGCCCGAGGAGCGCGTCACGCACCGAACCGCCGACGAGGTGCAGCTCGTGCCCTGCCGCAGCGAACCGGCGGCCGAGCTCGTCGGCGACGGGGGAGACGCGCATCAGCTCGTGCACGGCACGGCGCTGGGCGTCGGTGAGGGCGTGGGTGCTCCCGGCGCGCGCGGCTTCGGCCCGTGCGGCTTCGGCCCGAGCGGCGTCGGTTCGTGTGGTTTCGGACATCGGTCGGTGAGCCTATCGCGAGGGCATGTGCGGTGGGCAAGGAGCGGACACCGAGGGTAGTCGCCGTGTCGGCGACCGGTCGTGTGATTTGTCGGCTCCTCGGTCGAGCGGTGGAAATGTCGGGGGGTGCCACTATGGTCTGTGCTGCGAGCGGAAGCACGGCCGAGTTGGGGTGTGGCGGATGGACCCGGCAGACGACGGGCGCTGGAGCAACGAGCCGACGGCGGTGCTTCGGCCGGTGACCGAGGGCGCTCACCGGGCGCCTGATCCCGTGGATCCCGCCAACGCGCCGACGGTCAGTCTGCCGTTGGTCACCGCGCGACCCGAGGCCCCCCTGGTCGAGGAGTCGGAGCCACCGCAGGGTCCGGGCGACGACGAGAGCACCGGCACGGTCGTGCGCAACAGCAGCACCATGGCGATCCTGAGCCTGGTGAGTCGCGCCACCGGCTTCCTGCGGGCCGCGGCGATCTCGGCCGCGATCGGCGGCTTCGCCGTCGGCGACGACTACACGCTGGCCAACAACCTGCCCAACCAGATCTATGAGCTCCTGCTCGGCGGCGTCCTGGCCAGCGTGCTGATCCCGACGCTCGTGCGGGCGCGCAAGCAGGAGCCCGACCGGGGCGAGGCCTATGCGCAGCGCCTGCTGACCCTGGCGGTGGTCGCGCTCGGCGCGGCGACGCTGGTGGTGGTCCTGGCCGCGCCGCTGCTCACCGCGGTCTACACGGTGGGCAACGACCGGGTCACGGCGACCGACCGCGACCTGATCACGCTGCTGGCGTATCTGCTGCTGCCCGAGATCTTCTTCTACGGGCTGGCCGGCATCTTCGCCGCGATCCTCAACGTGCGGGGGCACTTCGCCGCCCCCATGTGGACACCGATCCTCAACAATTTCGTGATCATCGCCACGGCCGGCATCTTCGTGCTGCTGCCCGGCCCCAACCTGCCGACGCCCGAGTCGATCACGCTGCCGCAGGTCCTGGTGCTCGGCATCGGCACCACGCTCGGCATCGTGATCCAGTCGCTGGGCCTGTGGCCGGCGATGCGCAAGACGGGCTTCCGCTGGAAGTGGCGCTTCGACTTCGGCAAGCTCAACCTCGGCGAGCTGGGCCGCCTCGGCACCTGGATGCTGCTCTACGTCGGGGTCAACCAGATCGGCATCACGGTCGTGATGGTGCTCGCGAAGAACAACTCCCTGCGTGGCGGCGACGGCCCCGCGATCTTCAACAACGCGTTCCTGATCTTCATGATGGCCCACGGCATCGTCGCCGTCTCCGTGATCACCGCGCTGATGCCGCGCATCTCGTCCGCCGCGGCCGACGGCAGGTTCGGCGACGTCACCGACCAGCTCTCCCAGGGCACCCGGCTGGCGTCGGTGATCCTCATCCCGGCCGCCGCCATCTACCTGGTGCTGGGCCAGCCGCTCGCCGTCACGCTGTTCAACTGGGGGCAGTATGACTACGACACCGCCCTTGCGACCGGCTGGGTGGTGAGCGCGGCGGGGCTGGGCCTGCTGCCGTTCGCGCTGAGCCAGATGCAGACCAGCGTCTTCTACGCGATGCGCGACACGCGCACGCCCGCCCTGGTCAACATCGGCGGCGTGGCCGTCCGGCTGCTGCTGGACGTCGCCTTCTACTTCGTCCTGCCGATCGCGGCCGTGACGGCCTCGCTGATGGTGGGCACGGCGCTCTCGTTCGTCGCGGCTCTGGTGATGGGCTACTGGCTGCTGCGCACCCGCCTGGGCCGGCTCGGCCTGGCGAAGGTCGCCGACACCCTGGGGCGGCTCGCGGCCGCCGCGGCCGTCGGCGGTGTCCTCGCCCTCGCCGTCTCCTGGGCCATCGGCAAGATCCTCGACCCGGGCAAGATCACCAGCTTCGTGCAGCTCCTCGTGGGCTGCGCCGTCCTGCTGGCCGCCTACGCGGCGACCGCCCTGGCCCTCCGCGTGCCCGAGGTCCGTCAGTTCGCCGGCTTGATCAAGGGCAAGCTGGGCCGATGACCGTCCTCAACCGGCCGCCCCGGGGCGGAGCTCTACCGGCCGGACCTCCGGAGGCCACCGCGCGAAGTTGTGCGGAAGGTCGCACCGGCGTGCGTCGTTTCCGGGTCCGTCGGGTCGCGCCGTTCCCGCCGGTGGGCGGATCGCGAGACGGGGCGAGCCGGTGAAAGACGGGTGAAAGGTATATGACCGCTATGTCCAGGCATGGGTGATCAATTGGCATCGCCGTGGGTGGTCCGGAGAAGATGACGTGTCGGAACCCTTAGACCTGACCGGTAAGGTCAACCTCGACGCCCCGCCGGAGCGCTTAGGCTTAGTGACTGCGACTCGCGTTACGACGGACGCCCCAGGTGAGCACACGAATCGGAAGGGAGGACGGGTGGCTGAGCTCGACGAAGGGCTGGAGGCCTCGGGAGGAATTCCGCAGGTCCTGACCTTCGGCACCCCATCCGTCGGTGAAATCCTTGCCGAGCGATACCAGCTCGAAGAGCACATCGGCAACGACTCATTGGGCCGTCAGCTGTATCGCGGGATCGACGTGATCCTGCGGCGGCCGGTGGCGGTCGTCCTGCGCTACCCCGGTGGGGAGAGCGCCAAGGAGATGCTGGGCGCGGCCGTGGCCGCCAGCCGGATCGTCCACCCCCACCTGGTCGGCGTCTATGACGCGATCGACGAGGGCAACCGGGCCTATGTGGTCCGGGAGTGGGTCGACGGGATCGCGCTGCGCGAAATCGTGGCGTCGGGTCCGCTGGACGCGGGGCGGTCGGTGGCGATCGCGTGGGCCGTCACGGACGCCGTGGCGTCGCTGCACGGGACGGGGATGGCGCACGGCAACGTGCACCCCGGCACGGTGCTCGTCGCGCACGACGGACGGGTCGTGCTGACCGACGCGCGGGCCGACGACCTGGCGACCCCCGAGACGGACATCCGGGCCATCGGTGCGGTGCTCTACTGCGCGCTGACGGGATACTGGCCGCATCGCGAGGCCGGCACCTATTCGGTGCCGGACGGCGTGCGCGACAGCTCCGGCGCGCTGGCGGCGCCGCGGCAGATGCGGGCCGGCGTGCCGACGCATCTCGACTCACTGGTGACGGACCTGCTCAACCCTGACCTGCCACTGCCGTCGGCGGAGTCGCTCGCCGGGGAGCTCGCCTCGTTCGGGCAGTTCGACGAGAGCGACCTGGCCGAGAGCGGCGCAGAGCGCGGCGGCGAGCAGCTCGACTTCGAGGCGTTCGACGCCGCGTCGCAGTCCACCGCGCCGCCGAAGCCCGCGGGGCGGAAGCTGGCCGTGGGTGTCGTGGGCCTGCTCGTGCTGGCGCTGGCCGGCACGCTCGCCGCGGCGAAGGTCCTCGGCGACCCGGCGACGCCCACTGAGACGCCCCCCTCCGCGGCGGGCAGCAGCGCGCCGCAGCAGGCGAAGCCGCCGGCCGGCCAGCCGACGGTGCTGACGCTCAAGTCGTCCCAGGTCCGGATCGTCGACCCGAAGGGCAACCGGTCCGAGGTCAAGGACGCCGAGAAGACGATCGACGGCATGACCGAGACGACCTGGCGCACGGAGCGATACCCGAAGGCCGACTTCGGTGGCAAGAAAGACGGCATGGGCGTCTGGCTCGACCTCGGCGAGGCGAGGCAGATCGTGTCCGTGGAGGTCAAGCTCGCCACCCCGGGGGCCAGCGGCGAGCTGCGCACCGGCACCACCGACTTCGGTAGCGGCGCCACGCAGGACCAGCAGACCGTCGACCAGTACAAGGTGGTCGAGAACACGGCAAAGGCCGCGATGGACCCCACGAACCTGTACGTGGGTCCGGCGCAGCCGACGCGCTACCTGCTCGTCTGGATCACGAAGCTGCCCAAGGAGAGCAGCGGCAGCGGTTATCGAGTTGCCATCGCTGAGATAACCGTTCGAGTCCAGTAGTCCCACAAGCCGTTCGCGGTCGATAAGGTGCCAGCCGTGGAGGCGGAGCCGGGCGTGCGTCAGACGCCGGATGACACCGCGCTTCTGCATGCCCACGCCGCTGGCGATCCGTACGCGTTCGCGGAGATCGTCCGGCGGCACCGCGACCGGCTGTGGGCGGTCGCCCTGCGGACCCTGGGCGACCGCGAGGAGGCCGCTGACGCGCTCCAGGACGCGCTGCTGTCCGCGTTCCGGGCGGCGGGTAACTTCCGGGGCGACTCGGCGGTCACGACGTGGCTGCACCGCATCGTGGTCAACGCCTGCCTGGACCGGATACGACGCCGGCAGTCGCGCCCGACCGTGCCGCTGCCCGAGACGGACATCACACCCGCCCCGGCGACCGACCGCGACACGGCCATGGACGTGCAGCACGCGCTGCAGCAGCTGGCCGTCGACCAGCGTTCGGCGCTCGTGCTCGTCGACGTGCAGGGATACTCCGTGGCCGAGGCGGCCGTGATCCTGGGCGTCGCGGAGGGCACCATCAAGAGCAGGTGCGCGCGCGGGCGGGCCCGCCTCGCTGTGATGCTCGGCCACCTGCGGAACCCGGTCGGCACCGGCGGCGTCCCATCACCGAGCAGCGCTGAGACAGCGACTGGAGCCGCGGCGATCAGGAAGGAGGGCGGCTCGTGACGATGTTCTCCGACGCCGACTTCGACCTGCTCGCCGACTTCGTCGGTGGCGCGCTGGACGGCACCCCCGAAGCGGACGACGTGCGCCGCCGGGTCAGCACCGACGCGAGCTGGGCCGAGGCGTATGCGGCCCTCGTCACCGCCGAGGTGGCCGTCCGGGACGAGCTGACCGCCCTGGGCGCCGAGACGCCGGCCGTGCCGCCGGACGTCGAGCACAGGCTGAATGCCGCGCTGCAGGCCGCGGTCGTCGCACCGACCTCCGACGCGCCGGTGCTCGATCTCGCCCGGGCCCGCGAGGCGCGCCGGCACCGGCGGCAGCGGTGGGCGGTCGGGCTGGCGACGGCCGCCGCGGTGCTGATCTGCGGCGGGTTCGGCGTGACCCTGGTCGTGAGCGAGCAGACCGTCACCAACAGCCCCGGCATGTCCGCGGCCGACGGCGGCCTGAACAACGGCGCCGCGCCGCAGGCCGGGCCCGCTTCGAGCTCGGGCGGCACCAGGACCTCCACCCGCTCCGACGCCGCCCTCGTGGCATCCGGCCAGGACTACGGGCCCGGCACGGTCGGCCAGCTGGCCCTGGGGTCGCCATCGTCCGCCGCGCAGATGCCCGACGTCGAAGGCAGCCGCGGCACCGACGTGGCCAAGTCGGCGAAGCCGCCGGCCGGCGTGCCCGAGGCGTTGCGGCGGCTCACGGACCCGGTGGCCAGGGCCGCCTGCCTCAACGCCGTGGTCGGGGAATACGGTGGTCAGGTGGCAGTGGTCGACTACGCCCGGTTCGAGGGGAAGCCGGCACTGGTCGTCATCGTCGACGGCACGAGGGTCGGGGCCGGCAAGCGGCTGGTCATCGCGGTCGGGCCGGACTGCGGCATCGGCGGTGCGATCGCCGACGAGCTTTACCGCGGCACTGTCTGACCGTAGTGGTGATGTGGCACACGCGTCACCCCACAACGGGAATCATCGGTTCGTAGGATGACGTTTTGCTGGCACAGGCTTAACTCGAGGAGTCGACCGTGGACGAGGTCCGCAACCTGATCATCGTGGGGTCCGGCCCCGCCGGGTATACGGCTGCCGTCTATGCGGCCCGGGCCAACCTCAAGCCGCTGGTGATCGAAGGCGTCACGTCAGGTGGCGCGCTGATGACGACCACCGAGGTGGAGAACTTCCCCGGTTTTCCCGACGGCATCCTCGGCCCGGAGCTCATGGACAACATGCGCAAGCAGGCCGAGCACTTCGGGGCCGAGTTCGTCACCGACGACGCGACCCGCGTGGCCCTGGAAGGCCCCGTGAAGAGCGTGTGGGTCGGCGAGACCGAATACCAGGCCCGCGCCGTCATCCTGTCGACCGGCTCCGCCTGGCGCCCGCTCTCCGTCCCGGGGGAGCAGGAGCTGCTCGGGCGGGGCGTGTCGTCCTGTGCCACCTGTGATGGTTTCTTCTTCCGTAACGAGGACATCGTGGTCGTCGGCGGCGGTGACTCGGCGATGGAGGAGGCGACGTTCCTCACCCGGTTCGCCAAGTCGGTGACGATCGTGCACCGGCGCGAATCGTTCCGTGCCAGCAAGATCATGGCGGAGCGCGCGCTGGCCAACGAGAAGATCCAGGTCCGGTGGAACAGTGTGGTGACCGAGGTCCTCGACCGCGGCGGCCGCGTCGGCGGCCTGCGCGTGCAGGACGTCAACACCGGCGAGGAGACCGACCTCGAGGTGGCCGGCGTGTTCGTGGCGATCGGCCACGACCCGCGCAGCGAGCTGTTCCGCGGCCAGGTCGAGCTGGACAACGCCGGCTACGTGAAGGTGGCGTCGCCGAGCACCCGCACCAACATCGAGGGCGTGTTCGCCGCCGGTGACCTGGTCGACCACACCTACCGGCAGGCGATCACCGCCTCGGGCACCGGTTGCGCGGCGGCCCTCGACGCCGAGCGCTACATCGCCACGCTGTAACTCAGAACGCGGAGCACGACAGTTCCACAACAGGTAGAGGAGTGCGCATGGGAGCCATCCAGCCGGTCAGCGACAAGACCTTCGAGGCTGACGTCCTCAAATCCGATATTCCGGTTTTGGTGGACTTCTGGGCTGAGTGGTGCCAGCCGTGCCGGAAGATCGAGACGATGCTCAACGAGATCGCCGTGGGCGACCTCGCCGACAAGGTGAAGATCGTCAAGGTCGACATCGACAGCAACCCGGAGACGGCCCGCGCTTACCAGGTGCTGTCCGTCCCGACACTCACCGTGTTCAAGGACGGCGAGCCTTTCCGGTCGGTCGTCGGCGCGAGCCCGAAGAGCGCACTGGTGCGTCTCATCGAGTCTGCGCTCGAGCCAGCCTGAGGCCAGCCACAAGCATTGACGCGCCCCGCCTTCAGGTAAGGCGGGGCGCGTTTTCGTCAAAGGCCGCGTGATGACGCGTCCCTGTGCCGTGAGCGGTACGCTGCGGTGCATTCGCTGGCTTTTTCAGGAGGACCACATGCGGGCAATCCGGCGCGGGGCGCGGGGAGCGGCGGTCGCCGAGATCCGCAGCATTCTTGTCGTGCTGGATCTGCTGGCTGACACCGCACCCCAGACCGATCCCGAGTTCGACGAGGCCACCGAGCGCGCGGTCCGCGCGTTTCAGCAGAGCCACGGCCTGACGGTCGACGGCGCGGTCGGCGACGAGACGTGGCGGTCCCTCGACGCGGCGCGGTGGCGGCTGGGGCAGCGGGCGCTGTTCCACACCGTCGGCGACCCGTACATCGGCGACGACGTCCGTCAGTTGCAGGAGCGCCTGCTGGAGATGGGCTTCAACCCTGGACGCGCCGACGGGATCTACGGCAGCCGCACGGCGCACGCCGTCGCGCAGTTCCAGCGCGAGGTCGGCCTGCGGCCCGACGGCGAGTGCGGGCCGGCCACGGTCGGTGCGCTGCGCCGCCTCGGCCGCAAGGTGATCGGCGGCCGCCCGCAGCTGCTCCGCGAGGCGGAGGCCTTCCGCGCCTCCGGCCCGACCCTGCTCGGCAAGCGCATCGTCATCGACCCGGGCCACGGCGGACCCGACACCGGGCACGTCGTCCCCGACGGTCCGCTCCGGTGGGCGGAGGCGGACCTCGTATATGACCTCGCAGCCCGTCTGGAAGGCCGTCTGGCGGCCGCGGGCATGCGGGTGAACCTCACCAGGGGTCCGCAGCCCACGGCGGCTCTCAGCGACCGTGACCGGGTCCAGCTGGCCAACGAGCTCGGCGCCGACCTTCTCATCTCGATCCACCTCGACGGCTACCGCAACCCCGAGGCCGAGGGCGTCGCCACCTACCACTACGGCACCGTCTCCGGCCCGACGTCGATCGTTGGCGAGCGGCTCGCCAAGCTCGTGCAGCGCGAGATCGTCGTCCGCACCGGGCTCCGCGACTGCCAGACGCACGCGAAGACGTGGGAGCTGCTGCGCCTCAGCCGGATGCCCGCCGTCCGGGTGGACGTGGGCTACCTGACCTCGCCGACCGACCGCGAGCGGCTCATCGACCCGGCGTTCCGCGAGCGGGTCGTCGAGGCGATGATGGCCGCGGTGCAGCGCATGTATCTGCCGGTCGAGATCGACGTGCCGACCGGCTCCATCGACGTCAGCCTGCTGCGGGCGCTGACCAACAACGCCGTCTGAGGCGCCTCCAGCGCCTACCAGGGCCTATCCAGCGCCTACCAGTGCCTCCCAGGCCGCCGTTCAGGCCGGGAGGCACTGTTCGTATTGGGCGGCCCTTCAGGGCCGCGTGGTCCCGGCCCCTCAGGGCTGCATGGTGCGGGTCGCCGGCCGCACCGGCAGCACCGGGCGGAGCAGCGACTCCGGGCTCATCGAGCCGAGCAGCTTCTCCAGCGCATACTCGACGTCCGACTTCCACGACAGCGCAGTGCGCAGCTCCAGCCGCAGCCGCGGGTAGCGGGGGTGCGGCCGCACGGTCTTGAACCCGATCGAGGTGAAGAAGTCCGCCGGCGCGAGGCAGCCCTGCTCGTTGCGGCCGGCCTCGTCGACCTCGCCGAACTTCGCGTCGCCGAACGCCTCGATCGCCTTCACGCCGCGCTTCGTCAGGTCGCGCGCGACGCCCTGGACGAGCATCCGCCCCAGCCCGCCGTCCGCGAACGGCTGCACCACGTGCGCGGTCATCAGCAGCACCGCGTCGGGTGACACCGGCGAGGTCGGGAACGCCATCGACCTCGGCACGTACGCCGGGGGAGCGAACATCACGAACCCCGCCGGCATCCCGTCGACGTACACCAGCTTGCCGCAGGAGCCCCACTCGAGCAGCGTCTGCGACACCCAGGCCTCTTTTTCGAGGCCTGGGTCGCCGTTGGCGCAGGCTCTGTCGGCGGCTACCGGGTCGAGCTCCCAGAAGACGCAGGCACGGCACGATCGAGGTAGATCCTCGAGGGTGTCGAGCGTCAAACTCACGAGACGTCGCGACATTGGCCCATCTCCGCGCGCGCTGCTTACGTACGGTCAACCGTCATGATGGTACGCACCGATCACGGGCCGCGGGAGTCATCCGGCGAGAGTTCCTCAGTCGGCGTCGCCCCTGCGGCTCAGGTGCCTCAGCAGCACCGTGCGCCGCGGCCAGGTCACGGTGCGTCTGGCTCCTTCTTGTCCAGCACCGGCGCCGCGTCTCCTCCTTGGTGGGAAGGCGCCGCCCCCGGCCCTGCTGCCGCCACTGGCCCCGCCGGTTCGCCGGTCGCCGTTGCCGCACCGGACGCCGCCGCGCTGGTGGCCGCTGGACCGGGAGCCGCTGCTCCCGGTGCGGGCGTTGTGGTGCTTCCGGCCGTACCGACGCTGCCACCGCCGACAGAAGGCTCGCTCGCCGCCGCCGGCTCCGGCGGGTCCACGTGAATCCCCGCGTCTCCGAGCGCCGCCTCCTCGCGGAACCGCGCCGGCGCCGTCCAGTTGATCCGCGGCGGCTCGGCGAGGGGTCGCCCGCCGAACTCCGCGAGCCAGGCGGCGACCAGCGCCAGGTTCTCCCGCCACTGGTCTTCCGGGATCGGCGGCAGGATGTCATCCCACAGCGCGAGGAACGTCCCCTGCAGTTGCAGCCGCCCATACGGTCGCGCGAGGAACCACAGGTGCAGGTGCGCGGCGCCGTCGCCCCACCGGTTCACGTGGACTCGCGCCACCCCGTCGAGCGACCGGATCGCCCGCTCCAGCCGCACCGTCATCACGCCGAGCTCGGCGGCGAGCATGTTGGGCAGATCGCCGAGGTCGAGGTGCGACCGCGACTCGAGGATCAGCACGGCCGGCAGCCCGGTGGGCCGGTCGAGGCTGCGCACCCGCCACCGGTCGCTCACCCAGATGTACGCCTCGTCCGGCGCCCCGCACGCCCGGCACTCCGCCGGGTTGTCCCCATGCCGTGGCGGCTCGATCGGCACCGGGTCGAGCAGACGCTTCACCCGGAGGTCACCCTCGAACGGGAACGTGGGCCAGTAGGTAAACGAGGGCAGCTGCGATGGCGTCTCGGACACGAGCCGACCCTAGCCCAATCGCAACCCCGCTGTCCGCACCCTGTGGACAGTGCACCCTAGGGACCTTCGTCCACAGGCACCTAAGCCCTCTACCACGCGGTTTCACGTGAAACGGTGAGCCTGTGGATAACCCCTGTGGATAAAGTTCCCCCAGAACGATCCTGAGGCGAAATCCAAACACCCCAAGATTTCGCCCCCAGCCGTTCTGATTGGCGTTTTCGGCGTTTGTACGACTAGCGCCAGCCCGTCGCCCGTACCAGGCCGCTCCACCGGCACCCTTCGCAGGTCCTTCAGACACACCGCCAAGCGCTGCCACGGTCGGCGCGCCCCTTCACCCACTCGACGGGCCACGACGGCCTCCGGTCGGGCCGCGACCGTTTCGTAGACGCGCCCGCCCGATCGCCGCGACCGCATGCGGGCGGGGGAGCCGACCCTCCACCGACGCGACCGGCATCAGGCAACAGGCCGCACGTTCTTGCTTCTTGCTCGAAGTTCGAAGCCGCGCCCCGTCGTGCCGCGACCGCCGCCGCCTGAGGTCGCGACATCTCAACGGCCTCGGTCTCCCGGGCGAACTTCGCCCAGATACACCGCGGTCCGGGCCGCTGCTCCTTCTGCAGCTGCCCGGACCGTTGGCCGGATCGTTCACCGCGGACGTCGCCGCGGCCGAGAAACTCAGTGCTACTGCTCCCGCTGCTGGCCGCGCTGGTCGACACCGATGATGCCGACGATGCGCTCCAGGTCGTCCACGGTCGCGAACTCGATCGTGATCCGCCCCTTGCGCTGGCCGATGTCGACCTTCACCCGCGTGTCGAACCGGTCCGACAGCCGGTCGGCGAGGTCCGACAGCGCCGGCGCGTGCGGCTTGGCCCTCCGCTGCGGCGCCGCCTTCTTCGCCGTAGCGCCCTCGGACACCGCGAGCGAAACCATCTCCTCGGTCGCCCGGACCGACAGGCCCTCCGCGACGATCCGGTGCGCGAGCGTCTCCTGCTCCTCGGAGTTGTCGAGTCCGAGGAGCGCGCGGGCGTGCCCGGCGGACAGCACGCCAGCGGCCACGCGACGCTGCACCTGAGCGGGCAGGTTCAGAAGCCGGATCGTGTTCGAGATCTGAGGGCGGCTCCGGCCGATGCGCCGCGCCAGTTCCTCGTGGGTCGCGCCGAACTCCTCAAGGAGTTGCTGATACGCGGCCGCCTCTTCCAGAGGGTTGAGGTTGGCGCGGTGGATGTTCTCGAGGAGCGCGTCGCGGAGCATCGCGTCGTCGCGGGTCTCGCGGACGATGGCCGGGATCGCTTCCTTGCCGAGCGCCTGTGCCGCGCGCCAGCGACGCTCGCCCATCACGAGTTCGTACTTCTTCTGCGCGCCCGACTCGTCGTCCGACTCGACCGGCTCGGTGAGCTCGCGGACGACGATCGGCTGCAGGAAGCCGACCTCCTGGATCGAGGTCTTCAGCTCCTCGATCGCATCGTCGTCGAAGACCTGCCGGGGCTGCTTCGGGTTCGGCACGATCGACGTCACCGAGATCTCGGCGAACCGCGCGCCCGGCACCGGAGCGAGCTGCTCCACCGAGGAGTCGGCGGCGGTCACGCCGTTGGTCGGGGCGTCGGTCTCGGCCGGGGGAGTCGCCAGCGCGGTGGCGGTGCCGCCCGTCGCGCTCTCAGCCGTCGGCGCGGCGGTGGGGATGAGGGCACCGAGCCCCCGTCCGAGACCTCCACGTCGGTTCGACTTCATGCCACTCCTCCAACCTGCGCATCGTGCGCACCGCGCAGCGCGATTTCCTGCGCCGCCTCGAAGTAGCTCACCGCACCGCGGGAGCCCGGGTCGTACGTCATCACGGACTGGCTGTAGCTCGGCGCCTCGGACACGCGAACGTTGCGGGGGATGACCGCGTTCAGACACTTCTCGCCGAAGTGGTTCCGGACGTCCTGCTCGACGAGGTCCGCGAGGCGGGTCCGCCGGTCGTACATCGTCAACAGCACCGTCGAGATGTCGAGCTTCGGATTCAGGTGCGACCGCACAAGCTCGATGTTGTTCGTGAGGGCCTGCACGCCTTCCAGGGCGTAGTACTCGCACTGGATCGGGATCAGCACCTCTTCGGCCGCGACGAGCGCGTTGACTGTCAGCAGGCCGAGCGACGGGGGGCAGTCGATGAAGATGTAGTCGTAGTTGCTCCCGCCGGCCTCGATCGCCCGCTTGAGGCGCGACTCGCGGGCGACGACCGAGACCAGCTCGATCTCGGCGCCGGCGAGGTCGATCGTCGCGGGCACGGCCCACAGGTTCGGGATGCCCTCAACCTGCTGGGTCACCGCGTCGAGCGGCGCGCCGTCGATCAGACAGTCGTAAACGTCCGGCACGCCGGAGTGGTGGGGGACGTTCAGACCGGTGGAAGCGTTGCCCTGCGGGTCGAGGTCGATCACCAGGACGCGGTTGCCGTGCAGCGCCAGGGCCACGGCGATGTTGACCGCCGTGGTGGTCTTACCCACGCCGCCCTTCTGGTTCGCCACACACATCGTGCGCCGCCGTGGCGGACGGGGCATCGTAATCTCCCCGCTCGGGTTGAGGATCTCCACGGCGCGCTTTGCCTCCTGAGCCAGCGGGGGGTCTTCGGTTTCACGTGAAACATACGCGTCTGTCATGGCGCCCTCGGTATCCGCGGTGACGACGGACGGGTGTGGCCGGGGGGACGGACTGCTCCGTCGCTCGGACCTCATATCTGCTCTCGTCTCGGCTTTCGCTTCGTCTGCAGCGGATTGTGAATCGGCTCTGGGCACGACCGGTTTTCCGCCCCGGCCGTAAACAGTACCGGTAGATGCGCGATCGACTGGGCCGCTGTCGCGAAAGTCCACCGTGGTGCCGCGTGTCGTTTCGGCCGGGCTGTCGACCCGCGGCTGGGGCACTGGCCGCGCGGGCGGACGAACCCCCCAGCCCTCGATTTCCTGGCCATCGGATCCCTGCGCATTCGCCGCTTGGGCGACCGGTCCAGGACTGTCCGACTGATGGGTCCCGTGCCCGTAGTCCGGGCCGGGAACGCCGGGCTCGCTCACTGCACCGAAACCGGAATGCGCGACGTGCCCTGCGGGCGAGCCGTAGAGGCCTCCGGCGCCGGCGGCCGGTCGCGGACCTATCGGTGTTTCACGTGAAACATGAGAGCTGCCATCGCCGTAGTCCGGACCATCACCGCTGTCGCGCACCATGTCAGTCCCGTCCCGCTCGGAAAGATGTGCACTGCCGGCCGTCAGCGACGTTGTGCCCACCTCCGGCGCACCGCCCGACGCGAGGTCTCGAGTGACTGCGGTGACCGGCGCCGGGAACGCAAGAACGGCGCGCGGCCAGCCTACGGCGCACAGGCGACCAGAGCCATGGCCGATCGGCGAGTCGTTGGTCTTCTCACTCGCATTCGGCCGTAAGAAGACCAGAAAGCCGTCGACTCGGCGTAGGAGACCGCCGAGTCGCTTGGTCGGTGCGGCCGGCCAGCCGCTGTTGCAGTTTCTGATGTCCATCGTCGAACCCCCGCGTTCCCCCGTGTCCGGAGGACGCTTTCGGCCCGCCCCCCGGTTTACCGCCCGCGCTTGCCTTTCCGGCGCTGCGCGACTTCCCGCTCCCGCACGACCTCGACGACCGTCGTCGGCTCGGCGAGGACGGCGTCCCCGCACTGCCGTACCGACGGCGCGCCCGCTCCAAGCCGGCTCAGGACTTCTGCGTGCTCGGCGATCTCCGCCGCGGCAGAGGATCCCTTGAGCGCGAGCAGTCGCCCACCGACGGCGGTGAGGGGAAGACACCATCCGGCAAGCCGGTCCAGCGGTGCGACTGCTCTGGCGGTGACGACATCGGCGAGGGGAAGCTTCCCGACGCACTCCTCGGCCCGCGCCCGGACCACGGTGGTCCGCTCGAGGCCGAGCGCCGTCACCGCTTCGGTCAGGAACGCGGTGCGTCGTGCGAGCGGCTCGACCAACGTGACGAACAGGTCGGGACGAGCCACTGCCAGCACCATACCGGGCAGTCCGGCGCCGGAGCCGACGTCGACGACCGTGGCGTCCGATTGGATGAGTTCGCCGAGGACGGCGCAGTTGAGCATGTGGCGTTCCCAGATGCGCGGCGCCTCGCGAGGGCCGATCAGCCCTCGCACCACCCCGTCGGTGACGAGCAACTGAGCGAACCGCTCAGCCAACGGGAGCCGATCGCCGAACACCTTCTCGGCGGCCGGCAACACCTCGTTCGGAACAGCACCATCCATGCGGTCAAGCAAATCACGCCGCCCCCGCGCGACCGGCCACTGGGGACAGATCGGCGCACGGGGGCGGCGAGAAGAGGGCCGTGTCTTCGTGCGGCCCCGGATGTTTCACGTGAAACGTCGCTCCGCGGCCGTCACGGCGTTGCGGAAGAGCATCGCGACCGTGGTGGGGCCGACCCCGCCGACGCGCGGCGTGATGGCGCCCGCGACCTCCGCGCACGACTCGTCCACGTCGGGCAGGAGCCGCCGGCCGGAGTACCGGACCCCGCCGCCGATAACCGTCGCGCCGGGCTTCACGTGCTCGGGCTGGATGATGCCCGGCACGCCGGCCGCGGCGATGAGGATGTCGGCCCGCTGCGTGTACCGCGGCCAGTCCGCGACACCCGTGTGCACGACCGTCACGGCGGCGTTGGCGGTCGGCCGCTTCTGCGACAGAAGCATCGCCAGCGGACGCCCCAGCGTCGCCCCACGCCCGAGGATGACGACCTCCCTGCCGCTGACCGGAATCTCGTAGTGCGCGAGGAGCGCCTCGATTCCGGCGGGCGTGCAGGGGAGCGGCCCGGGCATGCCCGCGGCAAGACGCCCGAGGTTCAGCGGGTGCATGCCGTCGACGTCCATGTCCGGATCGACCCGCTGCAACGCGACGTCGTAGTCAAGGTGCTGAGGCGTCGGGTACTGAATGAGCAACCCATGCACGTCGGGGTCAGCGTTGAACCGGTCGATGACCGCGTGCAGCGCCTCCTGCGTCGTGTCTGCCGGCAGGTGCTCGTGCGGCGACTCGAACCCGAGCTCCGCCGCCTGCCGCTGCTTGATGCGGATGTACCCCGCGCTCGCGTCGTCATCGCCGACAAGGATGGTCGCCAGCGAGGGCACAACCCCCCGCGCGCGCAACGCCGCCACCCGCGTCGCAACGTCAGCCAGGATCTTCTCGGCGACAGGAGCGCCGGGCAGGAGAACAGCAGTGGTCGTGGACATACGACTCCCCGACGTGAGGACCCAGGCGGTCGACCCTCACAACTCGAGCTCCCCGATGGTCCGTCCCATCCCGGTGCCGCCAGTCGCGTCTGCCACCCATTGTCCCCGATCCCATCCCCTCCCGACCACGCGGGGACGAACCCCAACGAAGGAATGCAGGAACAACACCACCGCCGACACGCCCCACCCAGGACGCCATCACCAGCCCTCCGTGACGCGCCGCCCGCCCCTTGTACGGCCGTCAGCCGCGAGACCGGGCAGACAGGACCGCGCCGACTCCCGCAACGTGCGGACGACGCTTGTGGCGCCGGCCTGCATCGCGCTCGGGACCAGCTGTGTGGATCCGGCGGGCGGCCGGCGCCCTGGCATCCAGCAGCGTGGTGATCGAAGGCCAGCCCTGGTCGCGATGACGGCCAGCACACTCCTTCGATCAAGCTGTCGCTTCCCCGTGGTGCGTCGTGTCCCACGGTGCCCGCGCGCCGCGCTCTGTATTGATGGGAAGATCCCGCACCCTCGTGCCGCATGCCGGGTGTCGCGTCGCGGCCTCGTGCCGCAGGCCCGGTGCGTCTGTGTACGACAACCCGGACGCGAAGGCGGTGGCCGGCCACAGTGCAGTCGGCACGGCGCTCGACTCGACCGAAAGCTACAGCCGGGACGCGGCGCACGGGCGGGAACACAGACGCAGGGGACGGAACGTTCGCCAGGAGACGGGGCACACTCAGCGGCACGCGGCTACGGGCGCAAGCCACGGGTGCGAGGCACGGCCGCAACCAAACGTCGATCGGGCACGGATCGGGGCGAGCAGTCGAAGTGCCGACCCCTGTGCCACCAGAGCCCAGAAGCACGGGGCGCGCGAAGAACAGGGCGCGAGGGCGCGGGGAGCAGCGACCAACTGGTGCGTGGAAGAGCGAGGCCCGTATGCGCCCCGCGAGGTGCGGGGTTGGACGCGGGGGACAAGGCACGGAGACGGAACGTGCGGGGCGTGGGCAAGCAGAGTGGAGGCAGGCGGGTGGGTGGGTGTACGGAGGTGAGCCGCAAACGGAAAAGCGGGGCACCCCGTCATGGGGTGCCCCGCTCGCGGTTGGGCTTGGGTCAGGCGACCGGGCGGACCACGATCCGGCGGGCCGGCTCGACGCCCTCGGACTCGCTCTCCACGCCGGGGAGGGCGTTGATGACGTCGTGGACGCACTTGCGCTCGAAGGCGCTCATCGGCTCCAGGCGGACGGCCTCGCCGTACTCCTTCACCTTCTCCGCGGCGTTCTTGGCGATCGCGCCGAGCTCCTTGCGGCGCAGGGCCCGGTAGCCGCCGACGTCGAGGAGGAGACGGCTGGGGGAGCCCGTCTGCCGGAAGACCGCGAGGCGGCTCAGCTCCTGCAGTGCCTCGAGGGTGGCGCCGCGCTGGCCGACGAGCGCCTGGAGGCGGCGGCCGGAGCCGTCGCCGCCCTCGACGACCTCGACGACGGGGCGGCCGCTGACGACGAGCTCGTCGATGTCGCCGTCGTAGTCGAGGATGTCGAGGAGGCCTTCGACGTAGTCGGCCGCGATCTCGCTCTCCCGGAACAGGTCGGCCGCGGCCCGGCCGTTGCTGCCGCCGGAAGCCTTCGCCGATTCGCCGTCGCTGGAGTCGGCGTCCTCGTCGGCCTCGTCCGTGTCGTCGGCGTCCTCGATCTCGTCGAGGTTGGCGTCCTGATCCGCAGCGTCGTCCTCGGTGCCGCGCGCGTCGAGATCACTGGTGGTGTCGGTCACGAAACTCATCTCCGCTTGTTTGGGGCGCCGAGGCGCCGTCACAGGTCGTCGGTGAGGGGTGGTGGTGCACAGGGAGCGCCGCTCGCCGGCCCGGGAAGGGGTGGGCCGGCGGGGTCGCGTCAACCCGACTGCCGCTTCGCGGCGCCACCCTTCTTCGGGTTGATCGGCTTGGCGCCGGGCTTCGGGGCGAGAGCCTTGCCGTTGGCCTGGGCCTGCTTGGCGGCGGCCGCCGCGGCCTGCTGCGCCGCTGCCTCGTCCTTGGCCTTGCTGAGCATCGAGCGGAGGCCGCCGGCCGGCTTCGCCGCGGGGGCGCCGCCCTTGGTCAGCGAGGGGCCGCCCTTGCTCTTGTACGGGGTCGTGTTGGCGGTCGCGCTCGCCGGCGGCGGGTACTTGTGCAGGACCCAGTACTGCTGGCCGAGGGTGATCGCGTTGTTGGTGACCCAGTAGATGATGACGCCGATGGGGAAGTACCAGCCGGAGGTGAGGGTGAAGAACGGGATGCCGTAGAGCATGAACTTCTGGATCATGCGCTGCTGCGGGTCGCTGTTCCACCCGGTCTTCATAATCATCTGACGCTGGGTCAGGTAGGTCGTCGTGATCATCAGCGCGACAAGGAGCGCGGCCACGATCTTCACGGTGGTCGAGTTGGCCTCGATCTTCGCGAGGTCGGCGGCGCTGCTGCTGAACTTGGCGACGATCGGGGCGTCGAAGAGCCGGGCGTCGACGGCGCCCATGAACTCGGGGATGCTCCAGCCGTACAGCTCCATCTGGTGGTTGGAGGTGCCGGGCTTCAGGTGGCGGAGCACGTGCAGGAGGCCGATGAAGACCGGGATCTGCAGGAACATCGGAAGGCAGCCCATGAGCGGGTTGACCTTCTCCTCCTGGTAGAGCTTCATGACCTCCTTCTGGAGGGTCTCCCGGTCGCCCTTGTGCTTCTCCTGCAGCTCCTTCATCTTCGGCTGGATCGCCTGCATCGCACGCTGCGACTTGATCTGCTTCACGAAGATCGGGAACAGCACGACCCGGACCGTGATCACCAGGAACACGATCGCGAGAACCCATTGCCAGTTGGTGCCGAGCGTGCGGTGGTCAGGCACGACCTTGTCCCACACGGTGTGCCAGAACAGCATCACCTGCGAGATCAGCCAGTAGATCCCGCCCATCAGCTTGCTAATCACGACACTGCTCCAGTCACGTCGACTCGGGCTCGGGCGAGGCTCCCCGGCGCGGAGGCACCGGATCGAACCCACCGGGGTGGAATGGGTGGCAGCGCAGCAGCCGCCAGATCGCGAGACCGATTCCCCGGATCGCGCCGTGAGTGCCGACCGCCTCCAGGGCATAAGCGCTGCACGACGGGTAGAACCGACAACGCGCCGGCAACGCCGGGCTTATCCAACGACGGTACGCGACGATGGGAGCGGCAACGACCCGGGCTCCGACGTTCATCGACGTCCCTCCCGGCTTCTGGGGCGGCGAGCGGCCGCCAGAGCCGCCTCGAGATCGCGGCCCAGGTCTTCGTAGCTTGCTGTCGCCGAGGGAGGTAGCGCCCTGACGACGACCATGGCGGCCGGGGGGAGGTCGGCCAGGTGCGGCCGGACCAGGTGCCGCAGCCGGCGTTTCACCAGGTTGCGGACGACGGCGTTGCCGACCGCCTTGGAGACCACGAACCCGGCCCGCGCCGGCTGAACAGTGCCGCCGGAGCCATCAAGGACGGCGTCAGACACGACGAAGCCGGCGCGCGCAGACGGTTGATCTGCTGGCGCCGGCTCGACAGTCGACTGCAGGAAATGCACCACGAGGGCTCCGCGACCGGCGCGGCGACCGTTGCGAATGGTGGCGGCGAAGTCTTCCCGCCGCCGCAGACGCTGAGCGGCCGCCAGCACGCTGCCTCCCGGAGGACCCGCGTCGGTCAGGCCGACAGGCGGTCGCGCCCCTTGGCGCGGCGCGCCGACAGGATCGCGCGGCCGGCCCGGGTGCGCATGCGCAGCCGGAAACCGTGGGTCTTCGCGCGCCGGCGGTTGTTCGGCTGGAAGGTGCGCTTGCTCACGTCGGGCTCCGTCTTCGTAGCGGCGTAGGGCTGGTCACTGGAGTTTATCAGGGAAAGCTTCCCCAGCCGAACCAGGGTACGCGCGGCCCTACAGACCGTCAACGATGCCACGGATCGGCCCGAAATCCACAGGTTACTTGTGGACAACGGTTGAGTGGTTGTGGACAACGCTGTTAACGTGCCCGGTTGCCGGTAGACACCGCGACGACCGGCGACAGGGCACAAAGGACTTTCCGCCACTAATCGGATGCGCCACAGGGGGCATGGCACCGCATCCAACCTGCAGAACCTCCGCCACGGGACCACGACTGCCGCCAACTCGGCACGGGGCGAGGGGGAATCAGGACGATCCGTCCACGGCACATGACTCGTTGATACACAGGTTGTGGAAAACCTGTGGACAATGGGACCCGGGACGGGCGGAACTTCCGGCGCACGGTCCACTCGCGGTGGGGGGCGACGATGGGGGTGCGCGAACGGTGACTGACACCGACCTCGCAGCTGTATGGCATGCGGCGACGGACGAGCTCGCAGACGAGATCGTCTCGGCGCAGCAGCGTGCCTATCTGCGGCTGACGAGGCTACGGGCCATCGTCGAGGACACCGCGCTGCTCTCCGTGCCTGACGCGTTCACCCGCGACGTCATCGAGTCGCGCCTCCGGCCGGTCATCACCGAGGCGCTGTCGCGGCTGCTCGGCCGGGCCATCCAGGTCGCCGTCACGGTCCGCCCCCCGGAGGACGCGCCGCCGCTGCCGGCCCCGTCCGCCTCGCACTGGTCCAACGGCACCGCCGGCCAGCTGGCGGACACGGCATCGGCATCGGCATCGCACTATCCACAGCCGCAGTACCAGCCGCCGCCGCAGCCGTCCTACGAGCAGGACCGGCTGATCCAGGACCGCATGCTCCCGGACCGGCCGAACCAGGACCGGCCGAGCTATGAGCAGGACCGCCCGGGGTACGAACACGACCGGCCGGGCTACGAGCAGGACCGGCGGGCACACGAGCCGCAGGACCAGCGGCCCCAGAGCGACCGCCTGTTCGATCTCCCGTCCGACACCCCCTCCAAGGGCACGACCGGCTGGTCGCCGGCGGAACGCACGGAGCACTCCGGCACCGCCTTCGAGGCCGCCCGCGACGAACGCCTGCGCCGCTCGCCGCTGCAGGACGAGGAGCCCCTGCCGCCCCGCCCGCCGTCCAACCCCGGCACCGGCCGCGAGGACCGCCGCAGCGCACAGACCCCCGCGGGCGACTCCGCCGGCAACCGGCTCAACCCGAAGTACACGTTCGAGACGTTCGTCATCGGCTCCTCGAACCGCTTCGCCCACGCCGCGTCGGTCGCGGTCGCCGAGTCGCCGGCCAAGGCGTACAACCCGCTGTTCATCTACGGCGGCTCCGGGCTCGGCAAGACGCACCTGCTCCACGCGATCGGCCAGTACGCCACGATGCTCGGCAACGCCCGCTTCGTGCGCTACGTGTCGACGGAGGAGTTCACCAACGACTTCATCAACTCGCTGCGCGACGACAAGACGCAGGCGTTCCAGCGGCGGTACCGCGACGTCGACATCCTCCTGATCGACGACATCCAGTTCCTGGAGACGCGCGAGCGGACGCAGGAGGAGTTCTTCCACACCTTCAACACCCTCCACAACGCCAACAAGCAGATCGTGATCAGCTCCGACCGCTCGCCGCGACAGCTGGCGACGCTCGAGGACCGGCTGCGGACGAGGTTCGAGTGGGGCCTGCTCGCCGACATCCAGCCGCCGGACCTGGAGACCCGGATCGCGATCCTGCAGAAGAAGGCGGCGCAGGAGCGGCTGTTCGCCCCGCCGGACGTGCTGGAGTTCATCGCGTCGCGGGTCGCGTCGTCGATCCGCGAGCTGGAGGGTGCGCTGATCCGCGTCACCGCGTTCGCCAACCTGACCCGCGCGCCCGTCGAGCTCGGCCTCGCCGAGGAGGTGCTGCGCGACTTCATCCCCGACGGCTCCGGGCCTGAGATCACCGCGGACCAGATCATGGCGTCGACCGCGGACTACTTCGGCGTCAGCCTGGAGGACCTGCGCGGGCACAGCCGGTCGCGGGTGCTCGTCAACGCGCGCCAGGTCGCCATGTACCTGTGCCGCGAGCTGACCGATCTCTCCCTGCCACGGATCGGCCAGGCGTTCGGCGGCCGCGACCACACCACCGTCATGCACGCCGACCGCAAGATCCGCCAGCAGATGGCCGAGCGGCGCTCGCTCTACAACCAGATCGCCGAGCTGACCAACCGCATCAAGCAGACGACGTAGGGGCCGACGTCCCGCAGAGGGCCGGATGGGCGCGTGACGGCGCCGGTCCGGCCCTTCTGTTTGCGGTCGCGGCAGGTGTACGACTGCCGCCCGCCGCCCTGTCCGCGACCCGATCGGCAGGGCGGACCGGCTGTGCACAACCGCCGACCTGAGCGGTGCTCACAAACAGCCTGTGGACAACATTGTGAGTTCCCTCGCGATACCGAGTCGATTTGCGAAGAATGCACTGTCCACCGACGTTGCGCACAGCCTGTGGACAACGCGCGTTATCCACTGTTTCCACAGGCCTCCGACCTGGGATCCAGGCGCTTATGGCAATAAGCTGTCCACAGCGTCATCCCCAGGTTGCCCACAGCTTGTGGGCATATACCCCCGAGGGGTTTGCCGGAGTTATCCACACATTTTATCCACAGAACCTGTGGATAACTTCGTTTGTGCCAACTCTTCGCCACACTAGGTAGTCGGGTGCTCACAAGTGACGAGACGGCTACGGAATGCACACAAGCCCCGTCCACAGTCTGTGGATAACTCCTGGGGAGAGTGTGTGGAAGACCTGTGGACACATCCGAAGAGTGATCGAGTCATCGACAGAACGTGAATGCGGCTCGGGACGAGTTATCCCCAGATGGTGGAGGAACCCTGTGGATTCCCGGTGGATAGCCGGTGGACAACGCCTGTGGATGACCGCTTATCCACAATCCACAACTTTGTACACAGAGGGTTATGCACAGCTCATACCCAGAGACATAACCCCGCTGAGCTGCTAAAACGGGGGTTGTCCACAGAATCCACACCACCTATGACTACGAAGTAAATCTCTTTAAAAGAGAGAAAAAAGCAATCATCAGCAAGTGGATAAGTCTCGGGCTGGAATTTTGGTGGGGTCGGTGCACGGCACCGCCGGGGAAGCCCTAAGGTTCGATGCAGCACCACGCTTGAGACGAGACGACGCGGGAGGACCGCGATGAAGTTCCGAGTCGAGCGCGACGCGCTCGCCGATGCCGTCGCCTGGACAGCCAAGAGCCTGCCCAGCCGCCCTTCTGTGCCGGTGCTTGCCGGTGTTCTGCTCAGAGTCGGTGACGGCCGCCTGCAGGTGTCCGGCTTCGACTACGAGGTGTCCAGCCAGGTGACCGTCGAGGTCCAGGCCGACGCCGACGGCGCGACGCTCGTCTCCGGGCGCCTGCTCGCCGAGATCACCAAGTCGCTGCCCGCCAAGCCCGTCGACGTCGCCGCCGTCGGGTCGCACGTCGAGATCACGTGTGGCAGTGCCCGGTTCACGCTGCCGACGATGCCCGTCGAGGACTATCCGACGCTTCCGGAGATGCCCGAGCTGGCCGGCACCGTCGACGCGGCCACCTTCGCCGGTGCCGTCTCGCAGGTGGCGATCGCCGCCGGCCGCGACGACACGCTGCCGATGCTCACCGGCGTGCGGGTCGAGCTCGAGGGCACCAAGCTGACGCTGCTCGCCACCGACCGCTACCGCCTCGCCGTGCGCGAGCTGGAGTGGCGGCCCGACGAGCCCGACGTCAGCCTCGCCGCCCTCGTGCCGGCCCGCACCCTCGACGACACCGCGAAGACCCTCGGGCCGACCGGTGGCTCGGTCTCCGTCGCGCTGTCGCGGGGCAAGATCGGCGAGGGCATGATCGGCTTCGCCGGCGGCACCCGGCGCACCACGTCCCGGCTGCTCGACGGCGACTTCCCGAAGGTGCGGGCGCTGCTGCCCGACACGCACAACGCCCAGGCCCGCATCCGGGTCTCCGCGCTCAACGAGGTGGTCCGGCGCGTCGGCCTGGTCGCCGAGCGGTCCACCCCGGTGCGCCTGTCCTTCAGCGCCGACGGTCTCGTGGTCGAGGCCAGCGGCAGCGAGGACGCGCGGGCCAGCGAGGCGATGGACTGCACCTATGAGGGCGAGCCGATGACCATCGCCTTCAACCACCAATATCTGCTCGACGGCCTCAAGGCGCTCGACGCCCCGATCGCCGTGCTGTCGTTCACTGACCCGAAGAAGCCTGCGGTCATGTCCCCGGCCAAGGATGATGGAGAAATCATCCCTGGATACTGGTACTTGATCATGCCGGTTCGCATCGGCAGCTGAGTTTCGGAGGCACCAGACATGCAGCTCGGTCTCATCGGCTTGGGCAGGATGGGCTTCAACATGCGTGAGCGGCTGCGCGCCGCCGGGCATGAGGTCATCGGTTACGACCACCACCCAGACGTCACCGACGTGTCGTCGCTCAGCGAGCTGGTCGACAAGCTCGCCGCGCCCCGCGTCGTGTGGATCATGGTCCCGGTGCAGTACACGGAGCCGACCATCGACGAGCTCTCCGGTCTGCTGTCTCCCGGTGACATCGTCATCGACGGCGGCAACTCGCGCTTCAGCAACGACCGCCCCCGGGCCGAGCGGCTCGCCACGAAGGGCCTCGGCTACCTCGACGTCGGCGTCTCCGGCGGCGTCTGGGGCCGGACCAATGGCTATGCGCTGATGGTCGGCGGCGACAAGAAGCACGTCGAGCACTGCATGCCGATCTTCGAAGGGCTCAAGCCCGAGGGCGAGTTCGGCTTCGCGCACGCGGGCGGCGTCGGCGCCGGCCACTACGCGAAGATGGTCCACAACGGCATCGAGTACGGCATGATGCACGCCTATGCCGAAGGCTACGAGCTGCTCGAGGCCTCCGAATACGTCGAGAACATCCCCGAGGTGTTCAAGTCGTGGCGGGCCGGCTCGGTCGTGCAGTCGTGGCTGCTGGACCTGATGGACCGGGCCCTCGACGAGGACCCCAACCTCGACGGCCTGCGGGGCTACGCCGACGACACCGGCGAGGGCCGCTGGACGGTCGAGGAGGCCATCCGGCTGGCCGTGCCGATGAACGTGATCGCGGCGTCGCTGTTCGCCCGGTTCGCCTCGCGGCAGGACGACTCGCCGGCCATGAAGGCGGTCGCCGCGCTGCGCAACCAGTTCGGCGGTCACGCGGTCAAGAAGGGCTGAGTTTGTACGTCCGCGGTCTCGAGCTCGTCGACTTCCGCAGTTACGAGCGGGTCGTCGTCGAGTTCGGGCCCGGGGCGTGCGTGCTCGTCGGGCCCAACGGTGTGGGCAAGACCAACCTGGTCGAGGCCCTCGCGTATGTGGCCAGCCTCGAGTCCCACCGGGTCGCGACCGACGCGCCGCTGGTGCGCTTCGGCACGAGCCGCGCGGTGGTCCGCTGTGCCATCGTCCACGAGGAGCGCGAGCTGCTCGTCGAGCTGTCGATCGAGCCCGGCAAGGCCAACAAGGCGCGACTGGGCCGGTCGCCGGTGGCCCGCACCCGCGACATCCTCGGCGCGCTGAAGCTGGTCCTGTTCGCGCCGGAGGATCTGTCGCTGATCCGCGGTGACCCGGGCGAGCGCCGCCGGATGCTGGACGAGCTGCTGGTCACCCGGCAGCCGCGGTTCGCCGGCGTGCGCTCCGACTACGACCGGGTGCTCAAGCAGCGCAACGCGCTGCTGCGCAGCGCCTACCTGGCCCGCAAGACCGGCGGCAGCCGCGGCGGCGACCTGTCGACCCTCGACGTGTGGGACAGCCACCTGGCCCAGCACGGCGCCCAGCTGGTCCGGGCGCGGCTCGACCTCGTCGCCGCGCTCGCGCCGCACGTCGCCAAGGCGTACGCGGCGGTCAGCGCCAGCCGGTCGGACGCCCGCATCGCCTACAGCCCGTCGTTCCCGCTGCCGGTACAGGGGGAAACGGCACAGGGGGAGATCGAGCAGGCGCTGCTGGTGGCGCTAGGGGAGGCCCGCAAGCAGGAGGTCGAGCGGGGCGTGACCCTGGTCGGCCCGCACCGCGACGAGCTGACGCTGACGCTCGGCGACCTGCCGGCGAAGGGGTACGCCAGCCACGGGGAGTCCTGGTCCTACGCCCTCGCGCTGCGGCTGGCGGCCTACGATCTGCTGCGGGACGACGCGGTGGAGCCGGTGCTGGTGCTCGACGACGTGTTCGCCGAGCTCGACGTGGGCCGCCGCGAGCGGCTCGCCGAGCTCGTCAGCGGCGCGAGCCAGGTCATCGTCACGTGTGCCGTCGACGACGACGTGCCCCGCGCGCTCCGAGGCGCGCGCTACGAGGTTGGCGGAGGCGAGGTGCGACGTAGCTGACACCGGTGGCGGCCCGGCCGGAGATCCCCGGACGGGCGCCGGCGACAAGAGCGGGCCGGAGCTGGCCCGGGCGGCGGTCGAGGCGGCCCTCGCCAAGCGGAAGGCGCAGCCGCGGCGCAAGGCCGTGCCCGAGGGCGGCGGCGACTCGCGGCGGCGGCGCGGATACACCGGACCGGGGCCCGACCCGAGGGACCCGCAGTTGTTCGGCGCGCTCCTGGGGCGGGTCGTGAAGGCGCGGGGGTGGCAGCGGCCGGCGGCCGAGGCGACCGTGTTCGGCGAGTGGGAGCGGGTCGTCGGCGCCGACGTGGCGGCCCACTGCCGGCCGATCAAGCTGGAGAACGGGGAGCTGACCGTCGAGGCGGAGTCCACGGCGTGGGCGACGCAGCTACGGATGCTCTCCAAGCGGCTCATCGCCCGCATCGCGGGTGAGGTCGGTCACAACGTCGTGAAGACGCTGCACATCCACGGACCGTCGACGCCTTCGTGGAGCCGCGGGCCGATGCGGGTCCGCGGGCGTGGCCCACGTGACACCTACGGCTGATCGGCCTGCCACGAAACCAGGCCCTTCAGTCCGGCGGGTAACGGGTGTCGGGCCCGCTGCGTCGTACAAATGCCGCAAACGCCATATCTAGAAGTCGGCGTATACGGCGAATCCGCGGTTGGCGCAGCGCCGGTAGAACTTCGCGAGCACGTCCAGCTCGGCGATCGTGTAGCTCCACTGCGGAGCGTCGCCGGTGTCGTCACGTAGCGCGTCGAGACGGCTCTGCAGCCAGCGCAGCTGCTGCTCGGCGAGGCGGGAGCCTTCGAGGGCCCGGCGCAGCACCGTGCTCACCGTCTCGAACGTGATCTCGTCGCCGAACTCCTGATGCCCGTTGACGAAGCGCTCGAGGCCGCCGGCGATCCAGGCGCAGTCGTCCGGGCTGATCACCGGATCCTCGTCCTCGGCGGCCGCGTCGGTGGCGAAAAGCACACCGTTGAGCCCGAAGAGCAGGTCCACCAGCTCCGTATAACCGGTGACGCGCACCGTGCCGGTCTTCGCCACATGGTCCGCCAGTGCCGCGGCCGGCCCCGCGTGCAGCGGCAGCTTCTCTGCCAGCTCGGCGAAGTCGACGAACTCGGCCGGCGCCACCGGGTCGTAGAACCGTCCGGTGCGCGGCCACTGCACGGCGACGTTGTCCAACCCCATCGCGGACCCCTCGCTCTCACACTTGCCCCGCCCCCGCGGCGGGGAACATACGGCACGAACGGCCGCTTGCGCGACCCCCGCAGGTGCCGAACCCGGCGACAGCATCCCAGTGCTCGCCGTGCCGCCCGTCATCGCCCGTTCGGACCCCTCCCGCGTAGGGGGACCTTCGCCCCGTACCGTTCGGGCCGCTACGACGACTACAGGCGCCGTCCCGATGCGAAAATGTCGCAGGGGCACAGTAGGATTGCGGGCAGAGCGAAGGCTCTGAGAACCAGCCGACACATCCCCGCGTGCACGCGTCCGCGGTGTCGGCCCGCCGGTGGTCGCGGCGCCCGTTCGGTGGGGCGCAGGCCACTTGCGTGCCCGCATCCGCGACCGTAGTGCTCGCACGACTCCGCACGAGACCCGGGGCGCCCTCCAGCGTGGCCGGCCAGTGCGAGAAAGCGACCGAGGGTGGTAGCAAACAAGCCCGAAGGCCAATACGACTCCTCCGCGATCACCGTCCTCGAAGGGCTCGAGGCGGTCCGCAAGCGCCCAGGCATGTACATCGGCTCGACCGGCGAGCGCGGCCTGCACCACCTGGTGTGGGAGGTCGTGGACAACGCCGTCGACGAGGCCCTGGCGGGCTTCTGCGACACCATCGAGGTCACGCTGCTCGAGGGCGGCGGGGTCCGGGTCGTGGACAACGGTCGTGGCATCCCGGTCGACATCCACCCGAAGGAGCAGCGCCCGACCGTCGAGGTCGTCCTGACCGTGCTGCACGCCGGCGGGAAGTTCGACGGCAAGGCCTATGCGGTCTCCGGCGGTCTGCACGGCGTCGGCATCTCGGTCGTCAACGCGCTGTCCACGCGCATCGACCTGGAGATCCACAAGGACGGGTTCGTCTGGCGGCAGGTGTACCGCAACTCGGTGCCCGACCCGCTGCAGAAGGGCGAGGCGACCGACCGCACCGGCACCAGCGTGACGTTCTTCCCCGACGGCGCGATCTTCGAGACCCTCGAGTTCAACTACGAGACGGTCTACCGGCGCATCCAGGAGTACGCGTTCCTCAACCGCGGGCTGAAGATCGCGCTGCGCGACGAGCGCACCGACGCGCCCGAGGAGAAGCGGGAGGTCGTCTTCTGCTACGAGAACGGCATCGCCGACTTCGTCCGCCACCTCAACGCGACCAAGACCCCGATCCACCGCTCGGTGGTGGAGTTCGGCTCCGACGGCGAGGGCATCTCCGTCGAGATCGCCATGCAGTGGAACGAGTCGTATGGCGAGAGCGTCTACACGTTCGCCAACACGATCAACACGCATGAGGGCGGCACCCACGAGGAGGGCTTCCGCAGCGCGCTGACCTCCGTCGTCAACAAGTACGGCGCGGACAAGAAGCTGCTCAAGGGCGACGAGAAGCTCACCGGTGAGGACATCCGCGAGGGCCTGGCCGCGATCATCTCGATCAAGCTGACCAACCCGCAGTTCGAGGGCCAGACGAAGACCAAGCTCGGCAACACCGAGGCCCGCAGCTTCGTGCAGAAGGTGTGCAACGAGTGGCTGGTCGACTGGTTCGACCGCAACCCGGCCGAGGTCAAGACCATCATCACGAAGGCGTCCCAGGCCGCCCGGGCGCGACTGGCCGCTTCGCAGGCGCGCAAGCTGGCCCGGCGCAAGTCGCTGCTGGAGTCCGGCTCGATGCCCGGCAAGCTGGCCGACTGCCAGTCCAACGACCCCCGGGTCTCCGAGCTGTTCATCGTCGAGGGTGACTCCGCCGGCGGCTCGGCCAAGCAGGGGCGCGACCCGCGGGTCCAGGCGATCCTGCCGATCCGCGGCAAGATCCTCAACGTCGAGAAGGCGCGCATCGACCGCGTCCTCAAGAACAACGAGGTCCAGGCGCTGATCACGGCGCTGGGCACCGGCATCCACGACGAGTTCGACATCGAGAAGCTGCGCTACCACAAGCTGATCCTGATGGCCGACGCCGACGTCGACGGCCAGCACATCCAGACGCTGCTGCTGACGCTGGTGTTCCGGTTCATGCGCCCGCTGATCGAGCTCGGCCACGTGTATCTCGCGGCGCCCCCGCTGTACAAGATCAAGTGGAACAAGAAGGGCGACGACGCGCAGTACGCGTACACCGATCGTGAGCGCGACGGCCTGATCACGCTGCGCCAGCAGAGCAAGCCCAATGCCAAGCCCGACGACATCCAGCGGTTCAAGGGTCTCGGTGAGATGAACTACCCCGAGCTGTGGGAAACGACGATGAACCCGGCGACCCGCATGCTCCGTCAGGTGACATTGGACGACGCTGCAACCGCGGACGAGCTCTTCAGCGTCCTGATGGGCGAAGACGTGGAAGCACGCCGCTCGTTCATCCAGCGCAACGCTAAAGACGTCCGGTTCCTCGACATCTGACCGTCGACACTGAGAAAAGGGATAAAGAGTGACGGAACCGACTTCCACTCCGGAGACCCCCGACGAGAGTGGTTCAGCGGTCGCGAGCCGGATCGAACCGATCGGCATCGAAGTCGAGATGCAGCGGTCCTACCTCGACTATGCGATGAGCGTCATCGTCGGGCGGGCCCTTCCGGACGTCCGTGACGGCCTCAAGCCAGTCCACCGCAAGATCCTCTACGCCATGTTCGACGGCGGCTACCGGCCCGACCGTGGTTACGTGAAGTGCGCCCGCGTCGTCGGCGACGTGATGGGTAACTACCACCCGCACGGCGACGCCTCGATCTACGACGCCATGGTCCGTATGGCGCAGAACTGGTCGCTGCGCTACCCGCTGATCGACGGCAACGGCAACTTCGGCTCGCCGGGCAACGACCCCGCCGCCGCCATGCGGTACACCGAGGCGCGGCTCGACCCGCTCGCCATGGAGATGCTGCGGGACATCGACGAGGACACCGTCGACTTCGTCCCCAACTACGACGGCCGGGCCCAGGAGCCCACGATCCTGCCGTCGCGCATCCCCAACCTGCTCGTCAACGGCAGCACCGGCATCGCCGTCGGCATGGCGACCAACATCCCGCCGCACAACCTGCGGGAGATCGCCCAGGCCGTCCAGTGGTGCCTGGACAACCCCGACGCCGACGAGGCCGAGACGCTCGACGAGCTGATCAAGATCGTCAAGGGCCCCGACTTCCCGACCAAGGGCCTCATCGTCGGCACGTCGGCCATCATCGACGCGTACCGGACCGGCCGCGGCTCGATCCGGATGCGCGCCGTCGTCGAGGTCGAGGAGGACGCCCGCGGGCGGACCATCCTCGTGGTCACCGAGCTGCCGTATGCGGTCAACCCCGACAACCTGGCCGAGCGCATCGCCGACCTGGTCAAGGAGGGCAAGCTCGCCGGCATCGCCGACATCCGCGAGGAGTCCTCCGGCCGCACCGGCATGCGCCTGGTGATCGTGCTCAAGCGCGACGCCGTCGCCAAGGTCGTGCTCAACAACCTGTACAAGCACACGCAGCTGCAGGAGACGTTCGGCGCCAACATGCTGGCGCTCGTCGACGGCGTGCCCCGCACGCTCAACCTCGCGCAGTTCGTGCGGCACTACGTCACGCACCAGATCGAGGTCATCGTCCGGCGCACCGCGTACCGGTTGCGCAAGGCCGAGGAGCGCGCCCACATCCTGCGCGGCCTGGTCAAGGCCCTCGACATGCTCGACGAGGTCATCGCACTCATCCGGCGCTCGCCGAGCGCCGAGGAGTCGAAGAACGGCCTCATGAACCTCCTGGACATCGACGACATCCAGGCCACCGCCATCCTCGACATGCAGCTGCGCCGGCTCGCCGCTCTGGAGCGCCAGCGCATCTTCGACGAGCTGGCGAAGATCGAGATCGAGATCGCCGACTACAAGGACATCCTGGCCACGCCGGCCCGGCAGCGGCAGATCATCTCCGAGGAGCTCGCCGAGATCGTCTCCCGCCGCGGCGACGACCGGCGGACCCAGATCATCCCGTTCGACGGCGAGGTCTCCATGGAGGACCTCATCGCGCGGGAGGACGTCGTCGTCACCATCACCCGCACCGGGTATGCGAAGCGCACCAAGGTCGACCTGTACCGCTCGCAGAAGCGCGGCGGGAAGGGCGTCTCCGGTGCGACACTGAGGCAGGACGACATCGTCAGCCACTTCTTCGTCTGCTCGACGCACGACTGGATGCTGTTCTTCACCAACAAGGGACGCGTCTACCGGGCGAAGGCATACGAGCTGCCCGAGGCGAGCCGGGTCGCGAAGGGTCAGCACGTCGCCAACCTGCTGGCGTTCCAGCCCGACGAGCACATCGCGCAGGTGATCGAGATCCCGAACTACCAGGTGTCGCCGTACCTGGTCCTGGCCACCAAGGACGGCCTGGTCAAGAAGACCAAGCTGGAGGAGTTCGACTCCAACCGGTCCGGTGGGATCATCGGCATCAACCTGCGCGACGAGGACGAGCTCGTCGGCGCCGCGCTGCTCGGCCCGGAGGACGACCTGCTGCTGGTCAGCAAGCAGGCGCAGGCGATCCGCTTCACCGCAAACGACGACACCTTGCGCCCCATGGGCCGCGCGACGTCGGGGGTGATCGGCATGCGCTTCGCCGAGGGTGATGAACTGCTGGCGATGGAAGTTGTGCGCGAAGGGATGGATCTGGACGTGTTGGTGGCCACCGACGGTGGCTTCGCCAAGCGGACTCCCATCGAGGAATATCCGGTGCAAGGTCGCGGCGGCAAGGGCGTCCTCACCGCTAAAATCACCTCTCGTCGCGGCGGGCTCGTTGGCGCCGCGGTGATCTCTCCGGACGATGAGCTTTTCGCCATCACCTCAAATGGTGGCGTGATCCGGACTCCCGTGAAGCCTGTACGACGTACGCGGGATCGGAACACAATGGGGGTCAAGCTCATGGACCTGCCGGAGGGTGTGACCATCGTCGCGATCGCCCGCAACGCCGATGAGCCCGACGAACAGGACTAGTTGATGACAGACACACAGGCGAAGTCGGGGAGCGCCTCGGCAGCAACCGATGAGGCCAAGCCGGCCGGAGAGGCTGCCATGACGGGATCCGACTCGGGGGCGCCTGCCGCCGGCGGCGACGCCGGCGCGGTCAACGGGACCAGCACGCCCGGCGAGACCACCATCGGCGGCACGCCGAAGTTTCAGCGTGCACCGGGGATGGCCCCGCCACCCGACTCGTTGACGGTGCCGATCCAGTCGCCTTCGGCGGCGATGGGCAAGGCGGGCGTCACGACGCCTCCGCCGGTCACGCTCGGCGCCGGCGGGCCGGCGGCGCCCACCAGCGGCGCGGCGACCGGCACGGCCAGCGTCGCCGTCGCACGCGCCTCCGTGCGCCCGACCAACGCGGGCGCCACGCAGGCGCTGAACACGCCCGCGGCGGCGGTGAGCGGCTCCGCCCGCGTCACCGAGGCCGTCCGTGCCGCCCGCAAGACGGTCAGCTCCGCGGTCGGCCGCGGCCCACGCCGGGCCCGGCTGCACCTCAAGCGCATCGACCCGTGGTCTGTGATGAAGTTCGCGTTCGCGGTCTCGTTCGTCCTGTTCGTCGTCGTGATCGTCGCCACGTCGGTGCTCTACCTGGCCCTCGACGCGATGGACGTCTTCAACAGCGTCAACAAGGCCCTCGCCGACATCGTGAGCTCCACCGGCGGCCAGGCCAACAACACCTTCCGCATCACCGCGAAGGGTGTCATCGGCGGCGCCGCCCTCCTCGGCGTGGTCAACGTGGTCCTCTTCACCGCGCTGGCCACCCTCGGCTCCTTCATCTACAACGTCTGCGCCGACCTGGTCGGCGGCATCGAGCTGACCCTCGCCGAGAAGGACTGACCTGCGTTTTCCCCCGCGGCGGGCGCTTCGACTCGCCGCGGGGGGAACCGGTTTGAGGCTTGGGTGTCGGGTGCGGTAACCTTCATCGTCGCGCTGATACGCCGCTTTTCGCGGGGATCGGTGTAACGGGGCTATAGCTCAGTCGGTTAGAGCGCAGAGCTGATAACTCTGAGGTCGCTGGTTCGATTCCAGCTAGCCCCACATGTGGAAAAAGGTGCTCGTGGTGGTCGCAGTCGTCGGTGCCGCTGCCTATGTCGCCAAGCGCGTGAAGACCGCAAGCGAGGAGCGCGCGCTCTGGCACGAGGCCACCACCGCACCTGACCTGCGCTAGGTCAACACCGAGGGATTCCTCGCTCGGGGGCGTAGCTCAACTGGCAGAGCACCGCCTTTGCAAGGCGGGGGTTAGGGGTTCGAGTCCCCTCGCTTCCACGCAATCCTCGCCTTGAGCTGCCCTTTCTCGGCCGCCTTGATCATCCGGTAAGTCCTGGGTAAGCCTCAGGTTGGATCTTTCTCAGGGCTTGACCGACAAGGCCGCGGGCCTTTGCCCGCTTCGGCCAGTACCCGACGTAGGTCTCCAGGGTCATCGCGAGCGTCTTGTGGCGCATCGCCCGCTGGACGTCCTGTGGTTCGGCGCCGTTGGTGATGAGCACCGTCGCGAAGAAGTGCCGCAGCGCGTGGAACCCGGCGTGTGTGGTGTTCGGCCAGCCGGCCTCTGCGCGCCACTTGCCCCACTCCCTCGACCACGTCCGGTCGGTGAACGGGTTGCCCATCCTCGTCGTGAACAGCAGCTGAGCTGTCCTTCGTGTTGGCTCGCCGCCGGTGATGTCGACGAGGTCGATCCCCACCGGGTCGAACTCCTTGACGTGCGCGGCCAGCTGGTCCGCGACCACGCTCTCCAGGTCGACGGTGCCTTTCGAACCGGACTTCGGCGGGGCCAGGTAGAAGCCGGTCTCGAAGTCCTTCGGCGAGTACCGCAGTTGCTGAACGACGTGCAGCTCGTCGTCTTCGGGTTCGACACAGCGCGGGCCGTCCTCCATGCCGAGCGCCTCACCGAGCCGTAGACCTTGGCCGGCGCCAAGCCAGCCGATCGCCTGGTACCTCTTCGGCATCGCGTCGAGCAGCCGGAGCACCTCGTCTGTGGTGGGCACCCACTTCGGCGCCCGGGACATGCCGGACAGCACGCGGGAGAGCCGCACGCCGTCACACGGGTTGTCGTCGATCAGCTTGTCGGCCTTGGCACCGGCGAGGATGGCGTCGAACAGCTCGAAGTACAGCTTGATGGAGGTCTTCGGCTTGCCCTCCGCGAGTTGCCGAACGAGCCATTCGAGCACCTCGGTCAGCGTGATGTCGCCCATCAGCGAGTTGCCGAACACCGGGAGCAGATGCACGCGCAGGTTCGACTCCACGCGTCGCCGGGTCTCGACCACCCAACCGGCCTCGCGGGACAGGCGCCACCTCGGGGCGTAGTCGCCGAACAGGGCGCTCTTCGGCTCGGCCGCTGGAGTCTGCGGCGCTTCGGATCGGGGTTCGCGGTCGTACGCTTCCGCGTCGGTCTTGCGCTCGAACGACTTGGTCGTGCCGTCCGGGAGCGCGACCCGCCACCGCTTGCCCCGACCGTGCCGCTTCGTGGGGACGCGCTTCTTGTCGTCGCCCGGAACGCTGGAGAACCACAGGTCGTAGACGGTCATCCTCAGGCCGCCTTGTCGTCGCGGAGCCATGCCTGCACGGCCGCCTCGTCGTAGCGCAGGTGACGGCCGACCCGGCGCGCCGGCGGACCCTTCCGGCGGTGCCGCCACTGGTACAACGTGCCCTTTGGAACCCGAAGCAGCTCTGCTACCTCGTCGATCGAGAGCAGGTCGCCCATTCAGCCTCGTTCCTCCCCGTTGTTGGTTCTGTTCCTTGCCGCGTTGATGGCGTTGCGCCACTGCATGCGTTGCGCGAGCGTTCTTAGGAGCCGATGTCGCATCGGTGGCATGTCCGGGTCGTTGGGTTTCGCCAGCTCCCACGCGACCGCGGACGGCGTGCCCGGTTCCGCGTCGGGCGGCGGGACCTGGTCGATGCCGTCGGCGACGCCGAGGAGTGCTTTGACCCAGGCGCGGGCGTCGTGGCGGTGGTCGGCGAGGGTCTTGCCGGACCAGTCGCGGGACACGAGGATGCGCCGGCCGCCGATGCCCAGGGTGGCGCGTTGGTGGACCTTGCCCTTGCAGTTGCCGGGGCGGAGCTTGCCGTGCGCCTTCTTCGGCTGGATGCCGTACAGCAGCCAGTTCGCGCAGCGCTCCGAGCACGGTGTCACCTGCAGCTCCTGCCAGAGGCGTTCGAGATGCGCCCGCTGCCGATCGGTGGTCACGGTGTGGCAGTCGGCAGCGGACTTGGTGATGTACTTCGTGATGTAGCCGACCGTGCGGTCGATGTCCTTGCTGTCGGCCGCGACTCCACGTGCGTCGACGTGCTTGCCGAACCGGATCACGTGCGCCGGTTCGGCGTCCGGGTCTTCGTCGATCGCGTCGAGCGCCTCGTCCCACGTCGGCAGTTGGGCGCCGGTGTCCGGGTCGCACCACGCTTCAGCCTCGGCGTCCCAGAGCGGACGGCACGTGGGCTTGTCGACGCGCGGCCACCACACCTGGTGGTAGGTGGCCGCCGCTACCTCCCGCAGGACCGTGCGCGGGATGGTGCCGCGGATGGCGAAGTGCGCGTGTGGGGCGAGGCGACGTTGTGGCTCGACGCAGCCGGCGTACTGGACGTTCCAGCCGACGCAACGGCGCAGGTTCTGCCAGAACCGGTCCAGCAGCCGCGGGAACGTGATCGCGTCCCAGGCCGCGCGCCGGTAGTCGTAGCGAGACGGGTCGAGCGGCGAACCGTCCTCACGTACGGGACCGTACGAGTCGAGGGTCATCGTCAGCCACATCGACGGCCGGTGCTCGGTGCCGTCCGGCGCGGTGTAGACGCGGCCGACCGTGCGCGGCTGGACCTTCTGACGCGGCAGCGCGGGAGCGTCCTGGCGCCGGCGGGTGGAGCGCTGCCGCTTCGGTTCCTCGGGCTTGTCGTGCGACGGGGCCACGGTGCCGCGGAGGCCTTCCGCTGCGATGGCCTCCTCCACCTCGCGGATCGCTTCGTCGACCTCGCCGACCTCGTCCCACTTCGACTCCCGGACCGCCTGATCCCGGAAGTACTCGAGGTGTGCCCGGAGGCTGATCAGCGACCGCTGCTCCTCCGTCACCGGGTTCGGCGCCGGGGCCGGCTCGTCGACGCGATGCCAGCCCTCCCGGATCTGCGTCTTGCGCAGGCGTCGCGCCCGCTTTGCGCAGGGGCTGCACTTGTCCTCGCGGGTGGCGCCGCACGGGACGTCGATGATCTCCGTCTGGCCGGTGGTGAGGTCGGTGCGGCGCAGGCCGACCGGACGGAGGCAGACGCCGTACTCGGCGGCCATCTCCTTCACGACGTCCGCGGCGAGGGGCATCAGCAGGCGGGCAGCGCGGGAGCCGGGGCGCGGCCCGACCTCTGTTTCGAGGCCGGGCAGCGCTTCGGTGGTGACGGTCAAGGTTGTCTGGGTCTCCTTCACTTGACGACGCCAGAGGGGATGACGCCGTTCACGCGGGCGAGCGGTTCAGGGACGACCACCGGCCTTACCGGCGGGATGTGCTCGACCGGCCTCACGCTCTCCACGGGCGTCGGACCGGTCGGCTTGACCGGCTCCGGGACGGTGGTGGCCGGCTTGGTCGAGAGCACCAGCTTCACGAGCGCCATGAACGCCAGCGCCGGGACTGCGGCGAGGAGGCCACCAGAGAAGCCCGGCTTGGCGACCGCGAGCTGAGCGGCCAGGGACAGCGCCACCGCGGACAACAGGACGGTGAACGGGTACAGCACCGACTCACCGGTCCGGCGTCGGCGGCGGATGACGAGTGCGCAGGCGATCGGGACGAGCTCGGAGATGACGGCGTTTGCCCAGCCGAACCAGCCCGGGGTGCCGGCGGGTGAGTTGGCCATCGTCCAGTCGTGGACGTGGGTGAACGAGGCCGCGCCGGCGACGGCCGCGACGACGAGCAGGATCAGCACCAGGACGGCATTTTCGGCGTGCCGCATCAGAACTGGTCCTCTGCGGCGAGCCGCGTGTGGAGCCGCCGGGCGGTGTTGACGATGTCGGCCTGGTCGCCGGTGCAGTACGGGCAGGGCAGGTGCGTCGAGCGGTGGGAGAGGTCGAGGCAGCCGCGCCGGTTGGGGCGAGGACGTCGGGTTCGCATGGTGTCGGGTCCTCTCGCTATCGGCGTGCGGGGTTGATGGGGACGCGGATCCAGTCCGGTGGCTTGCCGGTGGAGGCGACCGCTTCGGACAGGCACCGCCAGAGCGCCCAGGCCTCGGCGGGGGTGAGGTACATCCGCCGGCGGCCCGCACCCACGGCGAGGTAGAGGTCTTCGCCGTCGGTGACCCGGACGGTCACGGCGGATGATCCGGCCGTGATGTGGGGTGCGCGGAGCCGGTAGAACCGGCGGTCGTCGGTCATGCCGGGTCCTCGTCGAGCAGGCCGGCGAGGCTGTCGGGCAGCAGCGGCCCCGTGGTGCGCTTCTGCTTGTTGGTGTGGCGTCCCTGGCGCGGGATCGGCGTCGGTTTCGGCTTCACGACCTCGGGTGCGGCGTAGGTGGTGGCCATGTCGCGGATCTCGTCGTCGGTGACGTACGCGAACCGAACCCGTTCCGGTTCGGGCCGGTCGTCGAGGACGACGTATCCGATGCCGCGCATGGACGGCCGCGCCGACAGCTGGTCGCAGAGCGCGCCGCGGGCGCGGGAGCCTTGGCCGAGGACGAGGTCGACGTGGTTGGGTTCGTTGAGCCGCAGCGCGATCCGGGTCGGGAAGAAGTCGCGTAGTTCGACGACCTCTTTGCGCGGGTCCTGGGTCGCGCCGATGACCAGCACACCGAGGCCGGCCCCTTGCGTGAGCAGCATGGCGAGGGCGGCTTTGGCCCGGGTGCGGAGGTCGACGTCTTGCAGGAGCGCGACGAGCGCGAGGATTTCGTCGACCATGAGCACGTACAGCGGTTCGTCGAGGGTGGGCGTGTGTGCGCGGGTCTTGCCCTGCATGCGGGCCTGCCGGTCGCGCATCACCTGGACCAGTTCTTCCAGCATGGCGACCATCGGCGGAACGGTGGCGTACTCGTACCGGCTGAACAGCTCCCGGCCGAGGGACAGCTCCACGCCGCCCTTGGGGTCGATGCCCCACAGCCGCACCAACCCCGACCGGATCGCCGGGGCGAGCGCCCGGATCAGCGACCACTGCACCGAGCCCTTGCCCGCGCGGGTCGCGCCGACGATCAGGACGTGGGTTGCGAGGAGCCGCAGGACGTACCGGACGAGGTCCTCACGCAGGCCGAGCGGCAGCGCCTCCAGATCGGTGGTCTCCGGTACATCGAACGCCGGGACGGTGCGGCGCAGCGGATCGCGGCGGACGAACACGAGCCAGACGAGCCGGGGGCGGTCCCGGTAGCGGACCTGGTCGACCAACCGCAGCAGCCACGACCACCGGCCGCGCCGGGTCGGTGGGTTGTCGCGCCGGCCGGAGTAGACGCGGCAGATGCGGGCGTTGAACGAGTACGCCAGGTTCGCCGCCGCCGCGTGATAGTCGTCCGGGTTCTGGCCGCGCGGCATCCGCAGCACCACTTCGTCCGTGGCGTACGTGCAGCGCACGCGCAGCAGCCGCGGCACGTTCAGCTTGCCGTCGAACCGTTCCGCGAGGCGGCAGACGGTCATGGCCTCGCGCCAGTGCAGCTGGTACACGAACAGCCGCTGCCACCAGGACAGCACCGGCAGCACGACGAACCGTTCACACCACGGCCGCCAGCGCCACCACCACACACCGACCGTGGCGCCGGCGACCCCGGCAACCAGCGTCAGGATCTCCCAGCCCTGCTCGTGCCAGAGCCACAGCGCCGCGGTCAGCAGCACGAGTGATGTGCGGTTGCGCCACAGCACCGGCATCAGCCGGACCGCGGCCGTTGCGACGTGCCACAGCAGGAACGGCACGACGAACCACATGACCAACCACCACGGCATCGGCAGCGACAGCCGGCGGAAGTTGACCAGCGGGACGTTTGTCTTCAAGGTTCGACCCTCCCCAGAGACGCTGCTCAACCGACCGCCGCCAGGCACGCGAACCGACCGCGGTGGTCGCGGCGGAAGGCGAGGAGCTGGAACGGCATGCCGGTGAACAGGCGTGTGAATCGACCGCGCGCATCGCGCGCAACAGGCATGAGCAGCTGTGTCTGGCCGGGGCAGGGTTGGCGACGCCAACCCGATCTGGGCATGATGAAACCCGCCTTCCACACCTCAGCAATGGGCTTGGTTGGCAGCGGGGCGGTCCGGCTTCCTACGGCTTACAGACCGCCCCGCGCTGTCTTCCTGGTCAGGCGGCCTTCCGCGCCTGAGCCGACGAGCGGAAGCCCGTCGCGCGGTACGAGTACGCGAGCCGCCCGGTCGGACCGACGTACGGGGTGACCGTCATCCCCTCGAACTCCACCGGCGCGAACGGCGCCCCGTTGTCCGGGACCGGCTGCACCGCGGCGGAGATCTTCACCGCCACCTCCCGCGACCGGCCCGCAAGGTCGGGGTCCATGTCCACGACCCGGACCGTCCATACCCGCGCGCCGGTCAGCTTGTCCAGCGCGGGCGTGCGGGCCTTCGTCACCTCGTTGTAGTCCTGCGCCTCCACGATCGAGTCCGGCACAAGCACGCATCCAGCAGGGAAAACGTCCTCGAACCGGATCGAGAACCGGCTACCACCCTTGAGCGCCACGGAGTTCCTCTCTGACAACCGCTTAACTTGTTATGTGTGACTCGAGTGTAGCGATGAAACCTAGCTTGTTAAGTGTTAGGACTGAGAAATTCGGTCGATGGCTCACATTCGAGTAATGCGAGCCATCGACCTAAGCAATCGAGAACGAGTCCTCGAACTCGTGCCGGGATGGCGGCACCGCGATGTCCAGCGCGAAGGCAGGCCGGCCGCCCCGGGCGTACACGGCGAACAACGCCGTGAGCAGCCAACCGTCAGGGTCGACGTCGAGGAGGTCGGCTTCCTCGTCCGTGGCCGGGCGAGCCGAGATGCGCTCCGTGATGTGGTCGAAGTGCATGCCCTTGCGGACTGCCAGGTGCTGGAGGACGCCTTCGGCGAGCGGCGTGGTGGAGCCGATGCCAGTGCCCTTGGCGAGGTCGAGCGGCACGTACACCGTGCCCAGCTCCACCGGCCCCAGCCCGTCGACGCTGACCAGTCGGCGACGGACCACTACTAGGTCGCCCTCGTCGAGGTCGAGCGCGGATGAGGCGCGGGCGGGGGCAGGAAGTTCGCCGACGTCGAGAACCCTGAGCCGGCCCTCCACCTCACTGGCGAGCAGGGATGCCGCATGTGCCGGCAGCGACCTCGGTTCGGCAGGCTTGGACCGCACGAATCGGCCCTTGCCCTGCTGCGTGTCGATCCAGCCGGCCTGCCGCAGGATCTCCAACGAGCGCACGACGGTGGGCCGCGACGTGTCGAACTCACCCATGAGCGCCGTCTCGCTGGGCAGCATCTCACCGGACGCGTACGTGCCGTCCTCGATGCGGGCCTGCAACGCGTTGACGATGGTTATGTACTTGGGAGGTCTGTACTCGATCGGCACGGAGACCCGCCATTCGAAGACGACAACATAGCTTGTCAAGACCTTAACTGTGAGAGTGTCGTGCTGTCGATCCTTCGGAAGGATGGGACTAGTACGGCACGGCGAAGCCCCGGCACCAGACGATGCCGAGGCCTTGTTCGTCAGTCCGCGACGGCCGCGCGGAGAGCGTCGATGTGCCGACGCCACACCGCTTCCATCGCGCTTTCGTAGCTGCGCGAATCCACGTCATCGACTCCCGGCACGCCGGCTTCGACCGCTGCGACGTACTCGCACGTGTACTCGTACAGCGCCCCGCGCAGGCTGTCGCCGTACCAGCGCTGCTGTCCGGAGTTGAGCGCCTCCCAGCGCCGGGCAGCGTCGTCGATCACGAGCCGCCGGTCGTCCTGGTCGGTCAGCCGGTTGCCCTGGACACCAACCGTCCTGTCGTCGTCGACGTGCGCGACACGGCCGACGAGGGGGAGAAGCGCGATGGCGATCTCCAACCGGAGCGCGTCACCGCGAAGGTCGTCTTGCACGATCATGCTGCGCCGCCCTTCCACGTGTTCCGGGCGTCACCCGGAAGTGCCACGATGGGTGGCGGTCCCTCGGTGATAGCAGCATCGAGGGGCCGCCCCACGTCCATCGCTTGTTGTCAGGCCCGATCGAACTCGCCGCCGCGGGCGCCGTCGACGAACGCGTCCCACTCGTCCGGCGTGAACGCGAGCACCGCGCCGTTGGGGTTCTTCGAGTCCCGCACCGCGATGAGCGGCCCGTCGAGGCCGGTCACCTCGATGCAGTTGTCGGAGTACGGACCGCTCTTGCTGCTCTTGACCCAGGTCGCGCCGGTCAGGTCGACGGTCACGCCGTCCTTGGTCAGCTGCATGGTTCCTCCTTGTTGTTCTCCGCCGGCTCCTTGTTGGCTGGCGGCGTCTGTTGGGCGGCCATCAGCGCGCGCAGCTTCGTCGCGTACGCGAGTGCCTCGTCGCTGAGCCGCTCTGCTGCCCGGATCGCGCTGTCCCATGCGCCGCCGAGCCCGAAGTCGATGACCACGGTCGCGTCGTCGTCTTTGAGCACGAGGACCGGGTCGCCGTCCTCGTCGACCGCACCCCACGACCGCAGCGTCCGGACATCGAGGTCGAGGTCGGGTTGCGGTGCGAGGGGCACCTCCGCCACGCGGAACGTTGTGGCTCTCATTGGGTCGCCTCCGTCTCCTGGCCAAGGCTGTTCTTGTCCAGAGCCGGCGGGCCGCCGCAGTCGATGCACGGCCGGACCGCGTACACCACGACGTCTTCAGCCGCAGCCAGTGACCCCCGTCGGCTCACCAGCTTCACACCGCGTCCTTCACACGAGCGGCACTTCGAAGTTTCGCGGTAGACCGTCACACGCCACCGCCGTTGGCACCCTGGACCAAGACCGCCCGAAACATAGATGAAGCGTCTACCCATCCATGCCCTTCACCCCGGAAAATTGTTCCGGGGTCAACTCGGAGGGTGGTGCGACGCTTACCGCATGCGTGGGATGACGAACACCTTGACCATCGGCGAGCGGGTCGCCTGGTACCGCCGCCGGCGCGGCATGTCGCAAGAGGTCCTCGCCGGTCTGGTCGACCGCACCGAGGACTGGCTGAGCAAGGTCGAGAACAACCGCATCCAGTTGGACCGGCTCTCCGTCATCAAGTCCCTCGCCGACGTGCTCGACGTCGCCCTCGCCGACCTGGTCGCCGAACCATCCCTCGTCTCGTGGACCAGCGACAGCGGCATGCGCACCGTCCCCGCCCTGCGCGCAGCGCTGATGGACTACCGGAAGGTAACGCCGTTCGGTGCGGGCTCCACTGTTGAGCCGCCGGCGATCGACGTGTTGCAGCTGGAGTTGAAGACGCTCTGGGACGCGTACCAGGACGCGCGGTTCGGGTACGTGACCGGTCGCCTTCCGAGCCTCATCGCGCACGCCGAGGCTGCGGTGAGTGCGATGTCCGGTGACGCGCTCGACGACGCGCGGCGGGTGCTCGGCCTCGCGTACCAGCTCGCCGCTGTGCAGCTGACGAAGATCGGCGAAGCGGACCTCTCCTGGATCGCTGCTGACCGGGGCCTCGGCGCGGCCCGAGCCGCTGGCGATTTGGTGCTGACCGGGACGTTGCTTCGCTCGGTTGCACACGCGCTCCAGGCGACGGGCCGCTACCGCGAGGCAGTACAGCTCACCAACGACGCGGCGAACTACCTGGAGCCGCACCTCTCTAAGGCCACGCCAGAACTGTTGTCCGTGTACGGGACGCTGTTCCTCGCTGGCTCGATCGCGGCCGCCCGCGCCAACGACGCCATCACTACCCGGACCTTCCTGGCAGCCGCCGACGAGGCCGCGCAGCGTCTCGGCCACGACGCGGAACCACCTGTGGACAGCGTTCGGCCCGACCAACGTCGCCATCCATCGCGTTGCCACCGCCGCCGAGCTCGGCGACATCCAGGTTGCCGTGGACCTCGGTCCGCGCGTCGACACGTCCGGCCTGCCGATGGAGCGCCGCGTACGCCACTCACTCGAAGTGGCCCGCGCCCTCAGCGCCTGGAACCGCGCCGACGAGGCACTCGACACCGTGCTCGCCGCCGAGAAGATGGCCCCGGAACAGGTCCGCTACCACGTGCTGAGCCGCCAGCTGGTCCTCTCCTGGATCCGTCACCAGCGCTCGAAGCCCTCAACGGTGCTGGTCGACCTCGCCCGCCGGCTCGACGTCATGGACTGAGCGCGCCCGCCTGGAGCCGCCTACTGTGTTGGCGTGACGCATGCCGACCAGAGCACCCCGGCGACCACCATCCCCGCCGAACACCGCGCCGACGTCGAAACCCTGTGGGACTACCACAACATGCACCACGAACTACGCCCCTGCGACATCGGCATCGGCCTCGGCAGCCACGACCTAGGCGTCGCCGTCATCGCCACCGACCTCTACCACCGCGGATACTTCCCCCGCATCGTCTTCACCGGCGCCAACGCCCCCACCACGATCGAACGCTTCCCCCGCGGTGAAGCCGTGCACTACCGCGAGTACGCAATCGCGCACGGCGTTCCGTCTGATGCGATTTTGGTTGAGCCGGTGGCAACCAACACTCAAATGAACTTCCAGATGACGCGTGCCCTGTTCAACAGTAGCAACATTCCTAGCTCCGCCATCGTTATGTCCCGCCCATACCAACAACGCCGAGCATTTGCAACGGCCAAGAAGGTTTGGGAGGACTTAGACGTTTTGTGCGCCTCGAATCCTTTGCCATTCGACGACTACGTTGAGAGTATCGGGGATGTTGCGAAAGTTATCAATATGCTGGTGGGCGACACGCAGCGAATCGAAGTGTACGCCAATCGGGGTTTCGCAATCGCTCAAGAGATCCCGCCTGCCGTACAGCGTGCATACCAGCGACTCATCGACGCTGGCTACACTAGTCGCTTGCTAGAAGACGGTTAGGCTCGAAATTGACTGGCGCCTGACAAAATGGTGACCCGGTAGAATTTACGCGGAAGGCAAGCCGTAGTGTTGTGCGATCAACATGAAGGCGGCGGTCACAACCGGCTTTCCGGCGTCTGCGAGGTATCCGACAAAGCGTTGAAACGCTCCGCTGACCTGTTCTGGAGTTGCGTCAGGGCTCGAAGCTTCCTGTAGAGCCGAACGGGCCTCGCCAGCGGTTTCATTTGATAGTGGGATCCTATCGATGTTTTCAAGCAGGGTTCGAGCGAAGTTGGCAAGCGCAGCGGGATCTGTTCCGACTGTAACCTGCTGCGTAAAGTTGGTTCCGCTCATCACGAGGGCCCCGCTGCTATTGATCGTTCCAACACTGACATTGAAGGTCGGATTCGATCCACCTCTGTTGCCGACAAAATCAGACACATTCTCTCCGTTCTCAATGCAATCCATGCCAAGTGGTGTGATATTAGCGCGGATCGGCCCAGTGGCGCCATATGCTGACACGCCCTTAATGAGATCCTTTTCGACTAGATAGGCCGCCGCTCGACCAATTTCGGCCAGCGTGAAGGGGGAGCCCTCATGCTGTGCGTATGCCGACTCGGTGAACTTGCTGACAAAAGCCATATTAACGCTCGTCAAATGCTGTTCGTAGAGCCAGCGGAGCAGGGCGTTGCGGGCGGCTCTCACGCGGAGGACGGGGTCAGAAGCTCGGGCACGTCGCTGCTGGACCTCACGAATGCCATGACCAGTCAAGCGTGCAGCAGGGTTTCCCATCCCGGAAACGTTCTGAATTAAACCCTGCGATGCGCAGTAGCTGACTATCCCCATAGCGGTTCCGAGGTCGGTCCCTGTCTCCGTCATGAACTCAGTTAAGCCTACGGAGACGTCCGACCTGCCTTGCGACTTTGTGTAGATCCAGTCCAAAGCTTGGCGTTGCAGGGCTTCGAAGCCGGTCACGTAGCTTCCTTTGCAGGAGGTCAGAGTTCTCTACATCGGCCGAATATGCCGCGATGTAGCGAATAGTAGGGCAGTGATGGCAGAAGGCCCGCCGTTTGCAATTATTTCTGCCAACTCGCTAACGCGCTGTTCTATCATGTTGGGATCGCCTGTTGGCTTCGCTAGCTCAGACGTGATCTCTCGAAGAATTCGCTTCGCGGCTGGCGTATGGGACTGTGAAATGCCGAGACTTGGCAGTTCGGCGATCAGGACTTGGGCGAGCCTGGCGACAGAATCGAGTTGGGCACCTCCAGGCGCACCCTGCACGAAGTTGCTTCCGGAGACGACCATTGCGCCGTTGTTTTGAATGGTCCCAATACTCGTATGCTGTACCGACCGTGAGCTTAGGAATCTCGCGACGTTTCCGTCGTATTGTTCGGCGCAGTCAATTCCGTCAGCCGTCAATTCGGCGCCGATTCCTACGAACTCGGCACTGTCAACGGTGGTGACTAGTTCGCGAGATTTTAGGTGGGTCATCGCAGCATATACTTCGTCCCTTGTTAGGTGATCGTTTTCGAAAAACGAGTAAGTGCTCTCTAGGAATAGATCCGTCTCGGGATAATGAATACCGCTGTGGGTTTGTTCGTAAAGCCAAAGTATCAGGCCGTTGCGTGCGGCAGCGGATCGAAGTCGAGGGTTGGATCGCTTTGCCTTGCTTTCTTCAACAAGCTCGATGCCGGTGACCGTTAAGACTGCACACGACTCGTCAAAATCCGACCAATCGTCGATGTGGCCTTGGCGCTCTAGCCGTTTGAGTATGTCACGAATGGTATCTTCAGTGACTCCGCTCGCGCTCGCGAATGCGGCGCAGCCGACGGGCACAGACGGCCTGCCTTGCGCCTGCTCATATACCCACTCAAGTACGCGTTCGGGCATACCTGTCATGGATTTTACGCCCATGGCACTACTACCGCCCTCTCATGTGGCCCTGAGTACGGTACAACGTCCGACCGGTGAAGCGTCGACAGCACATACATGTCGTCGTCGTGTCTGTGTGTCTAGTCCCACCACATGCTCGACGCATCTGTCCCAGCACCTCCGCGACAGTCGGCCTCGGCTGTTCGGTCATCCTGGTTACGTTCGGTGATGCGTGTGCGTCCGTGGTGGCGCACGCACATGCCGAATCGAGGACACCGGTCCGATCCTGAGTCAGGCGATTGTCTGGCGCTCAGCCTATCCACCGGCACAAGCAGCGCATCGTTGCCCTCATTACGGTCCACAATGGACGGACTGGCTATCGGAATTCGCTTCACAGTTACAATGGGTTGCCATAGCCTGTCATCCACTACGACCAGAGTTTGCTCAGCTTTGGTCTCTAGGATGCTGCGCCCAAGGAGAGAACCTTGACTGGCTCGCTCGATCCCCAGGTCCGAGACTTCGAGCGTCAGTTGGACGAAGCTCTGGCCGCACGGCCAACAATGCAGTCCGGCGGGACAGAAGCCCTGCGTATCGCCGCCGGCATCGTCGAGCATGCGAGCGCTGAGCGCCCCGAGCTCGGTGCGCACCTCTCGCATGGCCTCCAGATCCTCGCTCCAACACTGATCGGCAGGTCACCAGGGGCCGAAATTGACGTGGCCACGCTGGTGTCCGACCTGGAGTTCGCCGGGCGATACCATCAATTGCGCGACCTGCTTTACTACACCTACAACGCTCCGGGTACCGTGTCGTGGACTTTCGACGCAGGTCATATCGAGATCCGTTTCGCGGACGCGTCGCTTCCTCGACAGTTCTTCATTTCCTACAACAGCTGGTTCGTCGACTCGATCGAGGCGTTTTCCGACAAGAGTCGCGCGAAAAAAATTAAGGAACTTCTGCACGGGCAACCTGAGTTCGAGTTGACGCAAAAGGTGCTTGAAGCGGCAAAACTCATCGAAGCTGAGGTGCAGCAGAAGGTCGAGCTGTATTTTGATCTTATCTCCGACTCGACGGTGACGGCCGGTGAGTACTCTTATCAAGATTTTGTCGCGGTATATAGAGCGCTACTCGCAAAGGCGCTCTATCATCGTTACCATTCAGACGCGAATGGTGCGCGAGGCACATTGTCGATGCCGCTAAATGTACTCGCGAGTGACATCGAAGCGTCGGTGCCAAATGTTCCTGCGTCTACTGCCAGACAAGTAGTGGCCGACATCGCATACGGCGCGGCGGCGCGCCACAAGCGTCTCAATCCGGTCTACTTCTCCTTGTATCATCTTCCCGAGACCGATGAGATCCTCATGCTGCCGCACCACTTCGCCCTATGGGAAGGCTACATTAGCTTCCTGAGGATTGTGGCTCTACGCAATCCGCAACTGTTCTTGCGAAGTTTTAGTGGCCAGATTGGGGAGTCCCTTGTGCGGCGCCTAGCTGGCAGCTTCGAGCGCGCTGGATTTCGGGTACGCACGAATGTCCCCCTAGCAACCTATAGCACGGAGCTGCCAGATATCGACTTGTTGGTCATCTCGGAAGAGCGAACGCTCGGTTATGCAGTTCTTGCTTGTGAGGTGAAAGCCCCAATACCGCCTAGCTGGGCGAAAGATCAGCTTAGGGTTCTGGAGCCTGACAGCATTGCCAAGTCATTCGGGCAGCTTGAACGCATAAGCGCGTTTCTCGGATCAGATGAAGGCGTCGAGTTTCTATGCAATCAACTACCTCAGGCCGGAATACCGGACTTTGACGAGTTCGCCGTGCTGACGTGGACTGTAGTGGCCACATCGGACAACGCAGGTGCGTTCTTTGCTGACCGAGGAACAATCATCGACTATCGAACGCTGGAGCGGATTCTGAGGCGATGTGATGGTGACATACTCTACGTGCTTACTGCGCTTAGAGAGTTCCCCAACTGGGCCGACAGCTGCTTCGAACCAGCAATGGACAGTGTCCGAGTTGGAGATTTGGACGTCTCGTACGAGGGTATTGCCATCAAGCACCTTATGGAATTTCCGCAGAATGAATTTCGGAGCGTGGATGCGGCGGGAATGATGGTACACGGCATGTTGGAGGAAGGTCATCGGCCATTGGATGTCTTCCGCGAGAAGGGCGTGGACTTTGACGACGGGCGGAAAGCCGTCACGTTTGGTGAAGGCAATGACAGCACTCGCTAGGAGCGAAACGGCACGGTACACGCACGCGCCGATGTAGTGCTCGCCTGCTTCCAGTAACACTCCTACTCGACTGGATCCTGGTGTTGTGTCTGCAAGGCACCTCGGCGTCATCTGTCGCGATCCGGGCGCGTCCTCGTCACCGACTGTTAGCGGCTCCACGCCTCCATCCCGGTGGGCACGTCGAGCATGAGGTGGGACGCGAGTGTCAAGCGTCAGCCGGGACATGACAGTCGTCGTGTCTGCGGCGTTGCCGAATTTAGCTTTACTAGATCAAGGCGCCTTCGGCGCAGGCCCGGACGTGGTTACCCGGCTCGGCGGGCAAGCGGCGCCCGGCCCTGCGGGCCGGCGCCGGAAGCCCGCTC